>NZ_PQLN01000058.1:0-31976 GCF_002919855.1 Aeromonas sp. ASNIH8
GGGCTTCCCTCTCGGGTCAGGGGGAGGCGGTGTCCGGCGCCAGTGCGAGGGAGAGGCGCAGCATGTCCTTGTGCTGGATGCCGTGCTCCATCAGGGGTTCGGGATAGTGGGTGAGGAAGTGATCCTTCACGACGGCATGGACGCGAAAGCCGTGGCGCTGGTAATAGGTGAGCTGGTGGCCGAAGCTGCCGGTACCGAGCTCGACGCGGCCTATCCCCTTCCCGGCCAGGTTCTCCAGCACGAAGCGCAGCAGGCCGGAGCCGATGCCCTGCTGCTGGCGGTTGGGGGCAACGGCGATGTTGAAGATCTCGGCGGTTTGCTCCCCCACCAGGCCCGCCACGCAGGCCCCCACGACCTCGTTGTCCGCCAGGGCGACAAAGCCCCAGGCCCCGGGCAGGTAGGCGGCGATGCGCGACGCGGCGGGATCGGCCTCCAGCAGCAGGGCCAGCGGCAGGTGGGCGGGGTCCATCTCGACAAACGTCATCTTTGTTTCTCTCCCTGTTTGTGACGGTGAGCGCCGCGCGAAACGATGGCGGGCTTGACCGATGTGGTGGCCTGGGCGGCGTTCCTCTCGTACGGCATCTCGCCCGGTGTGGATGCCACCAGCCGGATCTGGGTCGGCCACAGCTGCTTGCCGTGGGCACGCCCTTGCCCCTGTGTCCCGATAGGGTTCACCCGCGTCTCAGGGGGTGTCATGCCGGGAAACAGGGGGGCTGGTCCCCGGGATCGGCGCCGGGCGGTTGAGCAGGAAGACCACCTCGCCCCGGTAGTGGGGGGAGGCGGCCAGTGTTGTCTGCCAGGCGGGATCCCACTCCCCATCCTGCACCAGCCCGACCTTGAACGGGATGGTCAGGTGCGCCATGGCGGGCAGATAGGCCTGATAGCCCGGCACCGTGCGCGTGCCCTGATAGGTCTGGATCACCAGCTCGTCCACGGGCAGGCGATTGAGCTCTGCCACGTCCCCCGTTTTCGCCCAGTCGAGCAGCCCCGTCACGCTGAGCTTGCACCCGGGAGGCAGGGTGCGCCGCAGTTGTTGCAGGGCGTTGCCATAGCGATCGAGCTGGCGGGTCGCCGCATCGAAGTCGATCTGGATGCCCGCCACCCTGGCCCCGGCCGCGCGCCACCCCTCGTAGAGGCGCACCAGCACCTGCTCGTGGGCGGGGGAGAGGGGGAGGGCGTTGACACGCACCACCAGCCAGACCTGCCCGGCCTTGAGGGGGAAGGGAACCCGCCCCAGCTTGACGAAGCGGGGGCCGCCGGGCCTGTCCAGGATCTCCCCCTGATGCAGATAGAGGGTGCTGGCCTGTTCCAGTACCGACTGGTGGCGGGTGGCGGACCAGAGCCAGAACCCGTGATAGGCGCTGGCATCGACACTGGCCTCAAGGGGGGTGGCCAGGGCCGTCAGCAGCAGCGCCAGCAGGGCGCGTTCAGGGGGTCTGCTCATGGCTCACCAGTAGTATTTGAGGGATCTGGCCCACACCGAGTTGCCATAGCGCTGCTTGAGGGTGTTGAACCAGGCCTGCCGGGTGCGTTTGGGGATCTCCTGGCTGTCGCAGCTGTTGTAGCCGGAGGGGGCATAGCACTGGATGGCGCGATAGAGGGCATAGCTCTTGTCTTCGGGCTCCGCCTTGGGGTTGGCCATCACGGCCTGATAGAGGGCGAGGCGACTCGGGAACGTGGGGCGCTCGTCTTGCGCCAGCCCCCAGATCATCTCGCGATCCTGCCACAGGTCGATATGGGGATCCCGGCTGCGCAGGTACTCCCCGAAGCAGTTGAGGGCATGACCATCGTCGGGGCGCTGCACCAGGGTGCCAAGGGTCTGGGCCAGATCCCGGCAGTGGTAGCCCTGGGGCGTCCCCTCTCCGCGCCACTGGAACGCCGAGAGGCGCACATCCCCGTTGGGCACGGGCTCCCAGGGCGCGTCGGCGGGAGGGGTCGCCTCCTTGTAATCGGCGGGGATGAGGGCCACATCTTGCAAGAAGGTGGCCGGGTCGCTGGCGATGAGATCCCGCACCAGCAGGGTATGGAGCGCAATCTGCCGCTCCGCCGCGCTCGGGCCCTGACTGGCTTGCTGGCGCAACAGGGCGGGTTCGGCCTCCTGCTTGAGCACGGCCGCGCGGATGCGCAGCTGGGTGATGGGGCTGCCCGGTTGGAAGATGGCGGCCGTGTTGCCGGTGCGCACCCAGTGATCCGCCAGCACGTTCTCCACGAACGCCTGCTGGGCCTGACCCAGGGGGGAGGCCACCAGCGCCATCAGGGCCTGCTCGGCCTTGTCGAAGGCCTTTATGCCCTGCCAGGCCCAGATGCGCAGCATCTGGTGGCTGAATGCCAGGGTGGCGTCCTCCTGCCTCGGGGAGGGCAGGGCCAGCACCTGCTCGAACTGCTTGTCCAAAAAGAGGGCGTAGGCCTTGAGATAGGCCGCCTGCGCCTGGTGACCGGTTTTTTGCAGGTGCGCGATGGCGTCGTCCAGCTGGGCATCTTGCCAGTCCCGCGGCCGCTCATAGGTCGGTCTGAGACCCCGCAGGGCATTGACGAACAGCAGCGCCGGCTGGGCCGAGTCCTGATAGGCCGCCTGATGGCGATAGGCATCGCCACTGAGCAGGGTGAGATCGATCTCGTTGACCAGGGCCTCCAGCGCCGGCAAGGGCTGGCGGGTTGCCATGGCCTCGTCATAGGCATCCCGCAGGGCGCCGAGATCACCGGCCATCCACTGGATGCGTCTGAACAGTCCTCTGGTCGAGCTGGCGTAGCGCCCTTGCGGGTAGGCCGCCAGATAGGCCTGACCCTGGGCCATGGCGCGGCGAAGGGCCTCCTTGTCGCTCCTGGTCACGTCCTGATCGCCGTATTCGTCCTTCGCCTCCTTCATCGCGAGGTTGATCTCCGTGCGCATCACCATGTAGGTCGCGCTCTCGGCCACCCAGGGGGCCTTGGCCTGCTGCAAGGCGGCAAAGCCTGCGCGGGCCTCCTCGAAGCGGCTCTCGTAGAAGTGCCGGGCGGCCTGCAGATACCCCTGCCACTCCAGGGTAGCACCGCTCATTTCGGTCGCGGGGGCCGGGCTCTCCTGCTGCCCCAGGATCAGCAGACGGCTTCGCAGCAGCGAGGTGCGCTCCGGGGCGGGCACCTCGCTCTGCTCGAGGGCGTCCAGAAACGCGCTGACCGAGGAGAGGGAGTTGGAGATGGCGTGGCCGTAGAGGGAGTCGTGGCCCGCGTAGTGCTCGAGCAGCGGGGAGAGGGACGGGTCGTAGGCGGCCAGTCGGCTGCCGAGCTGCTCGCGCAGCGCCGGGTCCTCCACCTCCTCCGGCTGGGGGAGGCGGGTGAGGTAGAACAGCGGCTGGCTGCGCTCGTTCAGCGGATCCGCCGGCAGGGTGAAGGGGAGGGGGTGATGCTGGGCATCCCCCAGCAGCATCAGCAGGTTGCCCCGGGTGTCGTTCTCGTTGAGATAGAGCGGATAGGTGGGGAGAGGGCAGTCGGTGAGCCAGAAGCCGCACCCGTCACCGTCACCGGAGGCGAGGGCGGGCAGTGCAACCAGCGTCATCGCCAGCACCGAGCAGTGGGTCAGAGATGTCATGGGATCGCTATCCGTTTGTGGGCCCGCGCCGTGCGTGACGCCCGGGCCGGAAAAGGGGGTTCGCAGTGGCGGGCAATAGTACGAAAGAGGGTCACAAACGACAACCCATTCTGACCTGGTCGGCGCTCTCTCTGTCAGGACGCCTGCGCCATGCCGTCTATTTCGGCGCGGCCTTGTCAGGCTGGTAGCGGGTTTCGGTTATCTGGTCGAGGCGCAGGATCAGGGTGTCACCCCCCTTGAGGCGATAGGCGCAGTGGGAGGTGTTGCAGCCGATGCGGATATGGGGTTCATCCCCCAGCAGAGGGGACTGGCTATGGGCCTTACTCTCTGGCCAGTTGCCTTGTTCGAGGAGGGTGATCTGCTTGTTAGCCTCTTTCTCCCCCATGGGTCTGGTGTATTCAGATGCCCAGATGACCAACAGGATAGGAAGCATGAAAAGTGCAAATTTCAAATAGGTATTCTTTAACCAAATCAGACAACTAAATGTAAATGGAGCGGGATAGGTGCGGGCAATTTTCCCACCCTTCATCACGATGGGAAGCAGAACAAAAAAGCGGACCACCCACCATGAGAGAGTCAAGCGCCACCTCACCTTGAAAAACAGGCATGAGAGCGTGGCAAAGAGCACTCCAACTGTCATGACGAGAGGGAACACGTAAGGCAAGAGCAGCTGTAGCAGCAGCAGGAATCCGTGAAAAAGAGTGACATCCGCTGGTTGGGAGAACTCGGTGTATTCAAGGCCGAAGCGGTCAAGATAGCCGTGGTAATATCGCATCCCGACCAAATAGATAGCCGCTGTCAGCAAGGGGAGCAGGGCGCACAGGATGCCGACAAACCCTGGCATGCCTACTTTTTCTTCTTCCTCGTCTTTTGCTGCCCGTAGCGCTTGCAGATGCTTCTTGAGCCACTTGCGCTTCAGTGCGGTTAAATCCTTTTCCATCTGAGATGTCTCCCTGCCCTGAGCATGTGCTCTTTGCTGCTTCGCGGGTGTCAGCATCTGCCATCGCCATACATCGCCATACAAAAAGGGCGAATGTGGATGCTTATACAGGGGGCTCTTCGGTGCGAAAGAGCGCCTTGCCGCAGGCGAGGCAGGTGTGGCGAAAGCGATGATCAGGCCAGCCGGTCTGGGGGTGGCCCAGCACCTTGTCGGAGCCGCAGGCGCAGCAGCGCGCCCCCAGTTCATCGTCGATGGCGCATTCGGGATGCTGGTGCAGGTAGTCGGCGCGGGTGGGCAGGCGCAGCCAGTCGGGCTGGGCATGGCGCTGGTTCCAGAAATAGCACCCATAGAAGGTGCCTGCGGCGACGGGCAGGGCAAACCACCAGAAGAGAGCCATGTCATGACTCCGACGAGAGGGGATGAGGGCGGCAACAACCCGCTCAGCAGGCGCGGTGCGGCCCCATTTTATCGGGGCGGGAGTGGGGCGGGATATGCCCGGATGGGTAACAAGCGAACCTGCTGGTGGTCGGGCTGGCAAGCCGCAGGGCCGGGGTTGGGGATTATCTATCCATTAAAGAGATGGGTTGTGTCATAACCTATCGCATTTTTGGATGGACAAGGGGGCCTTTCCGGTCGCAAAGCCCGGAGAGCGGGCAATGCTGTTCAGATAAGCACTTTTTTGACTGATTATTCATAAATTGGATTTGAGTTGAGGGGGCAAGGCTGTGTCCAGTCGATCTTCCTCCAGCCTTTATCCAGCGGGGCTTGCAATAGAAAGAGGGAGGCATCATGCCTCCCTCGATTTTTTGTCCTGATACTACGTGGACTGGAACTCAAATTCTCTTAAGTGAACAGCATTGCGGAGAGCGGGGAGTTTTTGTGAAAAAAAATGTGCATATCCTCGTCATGCCGATCTCAAGGGAGTCATTGAGCAAGTTATAAATATCAAGGTATTGATATCAATGGCAAAAACAGTGCTTTTATCAGGCGTTTTCAGGGTGGCTTATGGGGTTTCATAAGGAGCTTTAACCCATTTTCTAGATTGGTTTTTGCATAATCAATCGTTTATTTTGTTGGACAATTGGGGAAAACCTGGTGTCCAATCGGGTGAGCAGGTTGGCCAAACAGTGCCGTCAGCCAGTGTGTAACCCGAGATGTAAGGAGACATCCTGATGGAAAAACTTGACCAAAAAATCGACACCATGCGCCAGGAATTCGAGTCCCAGGGGCAAAAACAGGCCCAGGACAGATGGCAGGCCAGGGTCGATGAACTGCAACGGGAGCGCAGCGAAGCGCCCCAGCCGGAAGCGGCAGAACACTAGCCCCTGGCGGCCTTGTGGCCACCAAGTGAGCGCATAATGAAAAACCACCGCCCTGTTCGGGGCGGTGGTTTTTTTGCGCAGTGGCTAGAGGCGATAGAGGGGCCGCATCGAACAGCTCCGCGCTCTCGCCGGTGCCGCCGTTGAAGACGGTGTGGAAGAAGCGCAGCACCTTCTCGTTGGCGAGGGCATCCCCTTCGAAGTAGGCGTGAGAGTCCCCCACATGGGGCTGATTGGTCACGTCCACGTAGGTGGCCGTTCTGGCATCCAGCCGCCGGGTGTAGTGGCCGAGCCTCGCCTTTTGCTGCTCCCCCATCTTCATGCGCGATGCCATCAGGGCACCATCGCGCTCATTGATGGTGATGTAGAGGCGGTTGCGACACTGGATGCGATCGACCCACTGGGCGTGAAGCTCGTTGTTGGTGTCGGCGGCGGCCATGATGATGTTGTCGAACAGCAGCTGGTTGGCGTGGTAGGTGGTGCTGCCCAGCAGGTGCTTGAACAGGTAGTTGCCCATGCTGTGCAGCAGCAGGTTGATGGTGAAGGGGCATCGCTTGTTTACCTCCTTGGCAAAGTAGCGATCCCAGGCCTCGCCGTTGTCTGCGAACTTCTTCTGGGCCTTCTCTTCCAGCTGCGTCACATACTGGCCGTTGAACTCGTCGAGCAGCCCCTTCATCTTCTCCAGCACCCGGTCAAGGGCCCCGGCCGAGGCCAGGGCATCGCGCTTGTCGCTCTTGTAGCTCAGCACGCCCCGGGCGCCGCCGCCATTGGCGGGCCAGCTGAAGCAGAGCACCTCGACGCCGTACCGGGCCTCGAGCCCCGCGGCTCGCTCCAGCACATCGTCAAGATCGTTGTTGAAGCCGTGTACGAACAGCAGCAGGTGTTTGCCGGTCTTGAGCTTCTGTTTGGCCGTGCTGCCGGTCCCGGCGCAGCGCTCCAGCAGCTTGCGCGCCACATAGGCGCTGGCCGGGTGGGGGAGGTCGGGGTCAAGGCCGACGCTGGCGGCCATCTCGGCGGTGATCTGATCCGGCAGCAGGTCCAGCTGCCACTGCTTGCCCTGACGCCGGGCCTCGGCGAGGCGCAGTTCGTTGGGGCCCTCTGCGGGTTTTTCGCCAAAGATCTCGCTGGGGGTCTTGCCCTGCTCGTTGACCATCCGGTTGGTGACGATAAACATGGTGCTCTCCTTGTTGACGTGCTCTCTTCATGACCGGCCACGCCCCGGGCGCCCCGATCACTGGCAAAGAGCCTAGTCCGGATCCGGCAGCCTGTCCCCCGGCGCGCCTTGCCTCGCCAAAGGGGTTACGACGATGTAAAGGCGAACGGGATTTGGGGGAAAGGCTCCTTCGGGGCGGCGAGGGCAGGGAGACGCTGTCATCAAGAGAGGAAGAGGCCCGGATGGACGGGGCCTGCGCCTCGTCAGGACCTGAGGGCGGCGAGGGAGGAGGGGATCCTCAGGCGCACTGTGATCCACTCCCCGACTATGGTCTGACATGCACGCCCGCTATTTGATTATGCAAATGGATGGGCTTAAGATGGCCGCGCGCAACGATCAGATTGATAACAAACGGAAGTTAGGAGATGCCGATGGAAAGCAAAGTAGTTATCCCGACCCAGGGCCAGAAAATCACAGTCGATGCCAGCGGCAAGCTGCAGGTTCCCCACAACCCCATCATTCCGTTTATCGAAGGGGATGGTATCGGTGTGGACGTGACCCCGGCCATGTTGAATGTGGTGAATGCTGCGGTCGAGAAAGCCTACAAAGGCGAGCGCAAGATCGCCTGGATGGAGATCTATACCGGCGAGAAGTCGACTCATGTCTATGGCGAAGGTGCCTGGCTGCCGGCCGAAACCCTGGATTTCATTCGTGAATACTGCGTGGCCATCAAGGGCCCGCTGACCACCCCGGTCGGCGGCGGTATTCGCTCCCTCAACGTGGCCCTGCGCCAGGAGCTGGATCTCTACGTCTGCCTGCGCCCGGTCCGTTACTACGAAGGGACACCGAGCCCGGTCAAGCACCCCGAGCTGACCGACATGGTGATCTTCCGCGAGAACGCCGAAGACATCTACGCCGGCATCGAGTGGAAGGCGGACAGCGATGAAGCCAAGAAGGTGATCGCTTTCCTGCAAAACGAGATGGGCGTGAAGAAAATTCGCTTCCCCGAGTCCTGCGGCATCGGCATCAAGCCCATGTCCAAGGCCGGTACCGAGCGTCTGGTCCGTGCCGCCATCGAGTACGCCATCGACAACGATCGCGACTCCGTGACCCTGGTGCACAAGGGCAACATCATGAAGTTCACCGAAGGTGCCTTCAAGGATTGGGGCTATGCCCTGGCCCAGAAAGAGTACGATGCCCAGCTCATCGACGGCGGCCCCTGGTGCTCCTTCAAGAACCCGAAGACCGGCAAGACCATCGTGGTCAAGGACGTCATCGCCGATGCCTTCCTGCAACAGATCCTGCTGCGTCCGGCCGAGTATGACGTCATTGCCTGTATGAACCTCAACGGCGACTACATCTCCGACGCGCTGGCGGCCCAGGTCGGCGGCATCGGCATCGCGCCGGGCGCCAACATCGGCGATGGCGTCGCCCTGTTCGAAGCCACCCACGGCACCGCGCCGAAATACGCTGGCCAGGACAAGGTCAACCCGGGCTCCCTCATCCTCTCTGCCGAGATGATGCTGCGCCACCTGGGCTGGACCGAGGCGGCTGACCTCATCGTCAAGGGGATGGAAGCGGCCATCGCCAACAAGACCGTCACCTATGACTTCGAGCGTCTGATGGAAGGGGCCACCCTGCGTTCCTGCTCCCAGTTCGCCCAGGACATGATCGACCAGATGTGATCCGGGTCGTTGAAATGCAAAACCGGCGCCATGAGCGCCGGTTTTTTTATGGAGGAGAGCAGGTCGTCAGGTGGTTTTTTCCACGTGCTGCTCGTAGATCTGCTGCCATTTGCTGGTCTCGGCCTCATCTCCACGGGCCTGCCAGAATTCGCAGATGGAGCTGGCGAGCTCGGATGCCATGGCGTGGTCTCCGTCACGGCGGCTCATCAGATATTGTCCCAACCAGCTTTGATATTGTTTCATCGCCCGATCTCCTTATCTAAGGTGCCCAGAGGGGAGTGCTCCTGGCGTCAAGGTCGCGCAGGAGCGATTCGAACTGGGCACATGTTGTGCTGCGCCCGGCAGGTGTTGGTCGCCGGAACCGGTGGTTATCTCACCGGAAAAAGGGGACAACGGGGCGCAGATGTCAAAAAACGGTCTCTATCGTATCACAAAATAACCAGTCGGTGGGGCTGGATGACAAATCAGGCTGTCCAGCAGTCTGGCCGTCTGTGTCATGGTGGCGAGGGCTGAGGCGCCATCTTGCTGATCTCGCAGCAGAAAAACCCGCCAGGTCGGCGGGTCACGGGGGCGAAAAAAAGATCAGATCCGGGCGCAGGCCAGGTATTTTTCCATCTCCTCGGCGGGCACCATGCCGCCGCCGGTGGCCCACACCAGGTGGGTGGCCCCGGCCATCTTGGCTGCATCCAGTCCTTGCCCACTCTGCCACTCAAGGTTGGCGGCCACTCGCCAGGGGCCAGCCATGCCCGCCAGTGCCGAGGGCTCGAGCCGGATCTCTTCATCCCGGGCCAGGAGCCCCAGCAGGTCGTACATCTCCTGATCCCTCAGGGTGTAGAAGCCCGCAAGCAGCCGCTCCATGGCGCGGCCGACAAAACCGGAGGCGCGTCCCACCGCGAGGCCGTCGGCGGCGGTGAGGTTGTCGATGCCAAGGTCTTGCACCGCAATGGCATCGTGCAACCCGGTGTGGACCCCGAGCAGCATGCAGGGGGAGTGGGTAGGTTCGGCGAAGAAGCAGTGCACGTTGTCCCCGAACGCCAGCTTGAGACCAAAGGCCACTCCGCCCGGGCCGCCGCCGACGCCGCAAGGCAGGTAGACGAAGAGCGGATGGTCGGCGTCCACCCTGATACCCATCTCGTCGAACTGCTTTTTCACCCGCTCACCGGCCACCGCGTAGCCGAGGAACAGGGTGCGGGAGTGCTCGTCATCGATGAAGAAACAGTTGGGGTCGCGCTCGGCCTCCTTGCGTCCCTGCTCCACCGCCACCCCGTAATCCTCGGCGTATTCCACCACGATGGCGCCATGTTCGCGCAACTTTTTCTTCTTCCACTCCCGCGCATCGGCGGACATGTGGACGGTGACGCGAAAGCCGAGGCGGGCGCTCATGATGCCGATGGAGAGGCCGAGGTTGCCGGTCGACCCCACCGCGATGCTGTACTGGCTGAAGAAGTGGCGGAACTCGTCCGAGAACAGCGTGCGATAGTCATCCGTCTCGCGCAGCAGCCCAGCCTGGATGGCCAGGTGTTCGGCATGGGCCAGCACCTCGTGGATGCCGCCGCGCGCCTTGATGGAGCCGGAGATGGGCAGATGGCTGTCTTGTTTGAGCAGCAACCTGCCGGTGAGTTCGACACCGTAGCGCGCATTGAGGGTCCCCTGCAGGGTCGGGATGGCGGCGATCCCGGACTCGATGATGCCGTTGCTGGCGCGGGTTTCGGGGAAGGCCTCACACAGGTAGGGGGCGAAGCGGGCGAGCCGGGCGGAGGCGGTGGCCACATCGTGCCGGGTGAGCCCCACATGGGGCAATCCTTCCGCGAGGGAGGTGGCCCCCGGATTGAACCAGGTCACAGGGGTGAGGGCGATCAGCGGCTCGAGCAGGGGAAAGCGGGTGATGAGCCCGGCAATGTCGGTGTGTGTCATGAAAGCCTCGCGTGGAGTGGTGACGGAATCATCCCATTGAACGGCGCCAGCGTTGCCGTGACAAATGATAAAACGCGTGGCTTGGATGAGCCCAGTTGATGTAAATGGTCATCTACCCTGCTGTGTCTTCGAATACGGGTGAGTTGAGTCTTCCTGGTGAATGCAAACCTCGCCCTTCTGGTATCATCTGCCAGATAAAAGAGAGGGAGGCCCAACCATGCAACGCGATGAGCACCCAGGGGTGAGGAGCAAGCTGCTCAGCAGTCATCAGCTCGCCAGGCTCCACACCTTCGAGGCTGCGGCCCGCCACGGCTCCTTTGCGCTCGCCGCCGATGAGCTCTCCTTGAGCCCAAGCGCGGTGAGCCACCGCATCTCGGCCCTGGAAGAGGCACTCGGGTTTTTGCTGTTCCAGCGCTTTCACCGCAAGGTAGCCTTGACCACGGAGGGGCAGCGCATCTTCTGGGCGCTCACCTCCTCCCTGGAGTTCATCAATCAGGAGGTGCTGGAGATCAGGGAGCAGGCGCTGTCGGGCTCCCTGACGCTGCACTCGCGCCCCTCCATCGCCCAGTGCTGGCTGGTGCCAAGGCTCGCCGATTTTTCCCGTCTGCATCCTCACATCGAGCTCAACCTGCTGACGGGCAACGAGCACATCAACCTGCACGGCTACGGCATCGATCTGACCCTCAACTTCGATGCCAGAACCCCGACGGGCCTGGCCATCCACCCCCTAATGGATGAATACATGGTGCCGGTGTGCAGCCCTCAATACGCCAGCGACCACGGTCTGATGGGGGAGGTGGGGAATCTGCAGCAGTGCCGCCTGCTCCATGACAGGCAGGCCTGGGGCCTGGACACCGACAGCGACGAGTGGCGCACCTGGGGGAGTCACTGGCATCTCTCCCTGGAGGCCTGCTCGTCACACATGGGATTTGATCGAGCGGATCTGGCGATCCTTGCCGCCACCCACCACGCCGGTGTCGCCATGGGGCGCAGGCAGCTGGCAAGCCAGGCGCTGGCGAGCGGAGCGCTGGTGATGCCCTTCCCGGACATGGCGGTGCGCTGCGAGCCGCGTTATTACCTGGCGACCCTCCCTCATCGCCAGTGTCCCAAGATCCAGGCATTCATCCGCTGGATACAGGATCAGGCGCAAGGGGCATCCTGAAACGGGACCTGGTTTATTGTCCGCGAAGGTGATGCCCATGAGCGCACTATTTGTACAATAAGGGTCGGCACTGCTGCTAAATGACTTGGCGCAGAGCGTCGCGGGTAAGAGATAACAGCGTGTGCAACGGATGAGGTGAACCAGAGATTAACCGGGGAAAATAGAAAATAAAGTCCGTGAGGGTATTCCCAATAAGTATCAGGCAGGGAATTAACCACGGTGAATAATGTCCATATGGTGTCAGAGCGCTGCCGGATGGTATAAAAACATTATGTTGTTATCCAATGGGCATGCTATTCTCAAATCGTGTTATCCCTGTGACATACAAAAATAATTCTGTGAGGAAGTAATGAACGAGTTTCTGAAGGTTCTGCTGAACATTCGCAGCTTGCGCGCTGCCATTCGTGAACTGCCGTTTGAGCAACTGCAAGAAGCGAAAGAAAAGTTTGACCTGGTATATAACGAGCGTGCCGAGTCCGTTGAACAGGAACGTGCCGAACAGGAAGAGCGTCAGCGCAAACTGAATGAATTCACCGAAATGCTGCAACAGGCTGGTATCGATCCCCGTGAGCTGATCGGCAGCGTGGCGGCTCCGGCTGCGGCGGGCACCACCAAGAGCAAGCGTGCTCCCCGTCCTGCGAAATACAAGTACCAGGAAGACGGTCAGGAGAAGACCTGGACCGGTCAGGGTCGTATGCCCAAGGCCATCGCCGAGCAAGTTGCGCTGGGCAAGGATCTGAACGATTTCCTGATCTGATCGCCGGATCCGGATCTCGATAATGCCGCCTGCAGGGCGGCATTATTATTTTCAGGGTTCAGAGGATGTCGCAGTAAAACCCAATTGCGCAGGTTACTCCGGTTAATTGGAGAGCCTCGTCTGGAATAGCCATAACCATCATGTGCCCAATAAAGTTGGCGCATCATCTTCCACGCCACCTCGCCACTTATACGCACTGAGGACTCATACAGCCCGCGTATCTTCGTCCCTTGTGAGAAACGATCATGGATACCTGCTGTGACAGAATGAAATAGCGGCGGTGGATCCTCATCTGTACGCCTGAGCGGCCCGTCTCTTTTTCATGCTGATGCATGACGCCCACCGCCTATTAATTTATCCCCTCTATTTATGGTCTGTTTGACACCGCTCTTCTGCGATATATCCGCACGATGCCGGACAATGTGCGGATGAGGCAGACACGGATTGGTGGCAAACAAATAAACCGAATGCTAGATGACGGGTTGTCCGAGTTCAGACTGAACGGCGTGTGTGTATTTTCTCCGGGTGCGGCGACGGGCCTGGACCGCCTCTGCCAGCATGGCAAGCAGGTGTTCACTCTCTTCCCAGCAGAGGCAGGCATCGGTCACTGACAGACCGTATTGCAGCTCGCCCAGAGGAGCCGGTTTCTGGTTTCCTCCCAGCAAGAAGCTCTCGACCATGACGGCGGCGACGGCTTGGCTCCCTTCGCTCAGCTGGCGACAGAGCTCTTTGGCGACCTTCAGCTGGTTCGTGTGCAGCTTCTGGCTGTTGCCATGGCTGCAATCCACCATCAGGCGAGGGGGGAGTCCCTGACGGGTGAGGCGGTCTGCTGCCTCCGCCACATCGCTCTGGTGGTAGTTGGGCAGGGTGCCGCCACGCAGAATGATATGGCCGTCGGGATTGCCTTCGCTCTTGATCACTACCATGCCGCCCTGGCTGCCGGGGGCGGTGAAGAGATGGGAGGCGGTACTGGCCTGGATGGCATCGATGGCGACCCGGATATTGCCGTCCGTACCGTTTTTGAATCCCACGGGGCAGGGCAGTGCGGAGGCCAATTGCCGGTGGACCTGAGACTCCGTGGTGCGTGCCCCGATGGCGCCCCAGCTGACGAGATCGGCGAGATAGAGAAAGCTGGTGGTGTCGAGGAATTCGGTGGCGGTGGCGAGCCCCAGTCCATTGATGTCGAGCAGCACCTGGCGTGCCAGATGCAATCCCCGATTGATGTCGTTGCTGCCGTCCAGGTGCGGATCGAAGACCAGCCCCTTCCAGCCCACCGTGGTGCGCGGCTTTTCAAAATAGGCGCGCATGACTATCTGAAGGCTGTCTTCATAGGCGGTGGCGAGTCGTGCCAGCCGCCCGGCATAGTCCAGGGCCGCGACGGGATCATGGATGGAGCAGGGGCCAATCACGACCAGCAGGCGATCGTCTTCACCTGCCAGGATCCGGCGTGCCTGATGGCGCTGGTTGTCGATGTGCCGGGCCATGTCGGCCGGACAGGGGTGCTGCGCCAGCAGCTCGGCAGGGGTGGGGAGCGCCTCTATGGCGAAGGCGCGCATGACCGAATTCAAAACTGCCATCTGGAGTTACCTTGCTGTGCATGTGTGCGATGGGGAACCCGTATGCGGCATCCTGTTGGGAGCAGACAGATTCATGGCTCATCGCAGTTGTTGAGAATGATTGTCATTATCTTGGTGTTTGTCTCAAATGCAAGCGCAATGAAGTCGCCAGGCGAAGATGGGGGGAGAGGGAACGATGGCGGGGGAATCGCAGCAAAAGCAGGCCGCTTCCCCGAGGGAAGAAGCCCGCCAGTCACAAGATAAAGAGGGGATCAGCTGTCCATCACGGCGTGCCTGTCCTGATGGTAGGCGTCTTCATCCTTGCCGCTGCGCCAGTAGGGGACTGCGTAGACCCGCTGGCGCTCGGCATCCAGGGCGCGTCTGACGTGGCGGCGCAGCGGCACGACCAGGCTCTCTTCCCCGCCAAACCAGAAATAGCTCCCCTCAGCGACCATAGGCTGGGCGGTGAAATGCGCCACCAGGGTCGCGGCCTGTTCCGGATTGCCCACGAACCAGCGCAGGTCGACGCCGGCCGGCAGCGACAGATCCTGCACGTCGTCCTGATGGGGGACCAGCAGGGCGATATGGCCGAGGGCATGGGCCGGCATCACCTCCACCATGGCGCTGATGGCGGGCAGGGCGGTGAGATCCCCCGCCATGTAATAGTGCTCGGCCGTTTGCAGCATGGGGTAGGGACCACCCGGGCCCGAGATGGCGAGCTTGTCACCCGGTTTGGCGTGCAGGGCGAAACGACTGGCGGGACCGGCCTCGCCGTGCAGGGCGAAGTCGATGTCGAGCTCCAGCGCCTCCCGGCGAAACGCGCGTATGGTGAAGGTGCGAATGACGGGTTTCTGGGCGGGATCGAGCCAGCGAGGCCCCTTGTCGGTGGGGGTGGGCAACACTATCTCGCGCTGATCCGGTCGGGGCAGCATGATCTTGACATGAGCACCGCCACAGCTGAAGGGGTAGTCCACAAGCTCGGGGCTGGTCAGGCAGATTCGGCGCAGATGCGGGCTCACATCCTGAACATGCTTGACGGTGAGCAGGCGGGGGCGATTGGCCGGGGCGGGTTGAGACATGGGCATACTCCTGGCTGATGATGGCGCCCATTCTTGATGAAATGAAAATTATTATCAATTGGTTTGTGGGCAGAATGGGTCGCGATTGACCTCCTCTGGATGTCCATCGCGATACCACACTCTCTGCCAGGGTCAGGTTCGATCGCTTCCCCCCAGCGCCCGATAGATGCCTGCCATGTTGTTGAGCTGGGTCTGCTGCTGTGCCAGCAGGGCGAGCTCGGCATCCCACAGGCGGTTCTGCTCATCCAGCCAGGGTTGCACCCCGGTGGCACCGGCCAGGAAACGGGCGCCTGCCAGCCTCTCGGCCTCCCGGGCATAGGCCCTCTGCTGCTCCAGATAGCGCAGCCGCTGATCCCCATGCTGACGGGCTGCCAGGCCATCCTCCACTTCCAGCAGCGCGGTATAGAGCTGCTTGCGAAACTCGGTTTCGGCAATCTGGTAGTCGATGTCGGCGCTGGCGATGGAGAGCCGGGTCTTGTTGTACTCGAGGAAAGGGAGCGCCAGCGTGGCGCCCAGGGTGCCGACCGGATTTTGCAGCACCTGGGTCAGGGTATCCGAGGTGGTGCTGGCACCGCCGGTCAGGCTCAGGGTGGGATAAAAGCCGGTGCGGATCTCGTCTCCCCTCGCAAGGGTCTTGCGCAGCCTGAGTTCGGCGGCGCGCACATCGGGCCGCCGGGCCAGCACATCGGCGGGAATGCCGGCCGCCAGGGACGGGATCGGGCCCATTACCAGGGCGTCGGGTGCGTCAGCGAGCGGCCCGCTGCTGCGGCCCAGCAGCAGGCGAAGAGCATTGCCCGCCTGTGCCCGCTGCTGGGTGAGGGTGGCGAGCTCCGCCTGCTTGCCTGCCTTCTGCTGGCTGGCCTGTACCAGATCGAGTCGGGTCACGGCGCCCGCCTCGTATTTGGCGCGGGTCAGGCGTTCAATGCGCTCCAGATTGGCCAGTTGCTGGGTGCCCAGGGTAATGGCCGAGCCGAGGTAGGCCAGCTGCCAGTATTGCTCCAGGGTCTTGCCGATGAGCAGCAACCGGGTGGCGGCTAGATCCTGTTCGCTGGCCTGTGCTTCCCAGCTCGCCTGATCCCTTGCCGCGGCCAATCTGCCCCAGAGATCCACCTCGTAGCTGAGGTTGAGGGAGGGGCCCAGGTTGCTGCTGGCGCTGCCATCTTTCATGTTCTTGGTGCCGCTGGCCCCGAGATTGGCGCTGACCGAGGGGGTGAGGTTGGTGTCAGCCAGATCGGCGCCGAGCAGGGTGTTCTTGAGCTTGAGCCCGGCCACCCGCATGTCCGGGTTGGCGGCCAGCACCGCCTCGACCAGGCGATCGAGCGCGGGATCCTGGAATCCCTGCCACCAGGGGCCTGCCTGCTGCAAGGTGAGACCCTGGCTCTCCTGCTGCCATGCTGGCGCCACGTCGAGATCGGGTCTGTGATAGGTGCTCTGCTGGCTGCAGGCACCGAGGCTGGCGGTGAGCATCAGGCTTAGCCCGAGCCTTGATAGGTTGTGCATCATCATTCCCTCGCCAGTGCCTCCACCGGATCGAGCCTGGCCGCATTGCGTGCGGGCAGGTAACCAAACAGGATCCCGATGAGGGAGGAGCACCCGAAGGCCATCAGGATGGAGAAGAGCGAGAAGCGCATCTGGAAGCTTTCCACGAGCAGGGAGAAGAGAGCGCCGATGAGCAGGGCGAGGCCGATACCGAGCAGCCCCCCCAGCAGGCTGACCATTACCGCCTCGATGAGGAACTGTTGCAGTATGTCGGACTGGCGGGCGCCGACGGCGATGCGGATCCCTATCTCCCGGGTACGCTCCACCACCGAGACCAGCATGATGTTCATCACTCCGACGCCGCCGACGATGAGGGAGATCACCGCGATGGCGGAGACCAGCAGTGTCAGGGTGGCGGTGGTCTTCTCCACCGATTTGACGATGCTGTCGCTGCTGAAGGTGAAGAAGTCCTTCACGCCGTGGCGCTGGGTCAGCAGGGCGACTGCCGCCTGCTCGGCCAGGGCGGGCTGGACGCCGTCCTTGACCCGGATGGTGATCTGGGTGAAGTGCTGCTGGGAGAGGAGACGGCTCATGACGGCGCTGTAGGGGAGCCAGACATTGACCGACTGGCTGCTGCGGCCAAAGCCGGTCTCCTGGGTGACCACCCCCACGATGCGCACCGGCAGGGTGCCGACCAGCACCACCTGGCCGACCGGGTCCACCTTGCCGAGCAGGCTCTCTATGGTCTTGCCATCCACCACGGCGACTGCCGTCCGGTTGCGAATGTCCCGCTCATCAAGCAGGCGCCCCTGGGTGAGCGTCATCCCCTTGACCCGGAAAAAGTCGTTGCCGACCCCGATCACGCTGCCGCTGCTGGTCTTGTTGCGATAGCGAAGCTGGCCCGACGTCGCTATCTGGGGGCTGGCCCCCTCCAGATAGGGCTGGCCGAGCAGCGCGTCGAGATCCCGCTCGTTCAGGGTCTGGATGCTGGCGGCCTTCTCGTCTCCCCAGTCCTTGCCGGGGAAGATGTCGATGGTGTTGGTGCCCATGGCGTTGATGTCGTCGATCACCTTGGCGCGCGCCCCCTGACCGAGCGCCACCACGCTGACCACGGCGGCGATGCCGATGATGATGCCGAGCATGGTGAGGAAGGTGCGCATGCGATGGGCCAGCATGGCGTGCAGGGCCATGCGCCCCGCCTCCCGGTAGCGATCCCAGCCCCGGCTTGCGGTGCGGACGGCGGCGCCTGTGCTCTGTGCATCTTGCCCGACAGAGGGAGGGGCCAGCTGGCTGCCGTCACCTGGCAGCGGGTGGGCCGGCGTCCCGGATGGGGAGGCTGCGTTGTCATCGGTCGCCCGATGGCCGCTGTCCTCCACTACCCGCCCGTCACGCAGGGTGATGATGCGATCCGCATGGCTTGCCACCGCCATGTCGTGGGTCACCAGAATGATGGTGTGGCCCTGGGCGTGCAGCTCCTTGAGGATGGCCATCACCTCCTTGCCGCTCTGGCTGTCGAGAGCGCCGGTGGGTTCGTCCGCCAGGATCACCTCGCCGCCGTTGGCGAGCGCCCGGGCAATACTGACCCGCTGCTGCTGACCGCCGGAGAGCTGGCCGGGTCTGTGGTGGCTGCGATCCTGCAGTCCCAGGCGGGTCAGCAAGGTGCGGGCTCGGGCCTGGCGATCAAGGCGGGCAGTGCCGGCATAGATGGCGGGGATCTCCACGTTGGCGGCCGCATCCAGATGGGGCAGCAGGTGATAGCGCTGGAAGATGAAGCCGAAGTGGTGGCAGCGCAGCCGTGCCAGGGAGAGAGCATCCAGGGTCGCGGTGTCCTGGCCGCGAAACAGATACTGGCCGCCGCTCGGGCGATCGAGGCAGCCCAGCAGGTTCATCAGGGTCGATTTGCCGGAGCCGGAGGCGCCGACGATGGCCACCATCTCCCCGGCATCGATGGCTAGATCCAGCGGGTGCAGCACGGTCACTTCGTGCTCTCCGCTCTGGTAGCGCCGCTCGATGCCCTTGAGACGGATCAGGGGCTCGCTCACGGCTCCATCTCCCCTTCATCGTGCAGGGCCGGCTTGCCCTGCTCCAGGATCACCTTATCCTGCTCGCTCAGGCCGCTCACCACCTCAATCTTGATGTCATCCTTCATGCCGGTCTTGATGCGGCGGATCTCTCTCTGGTCCCCCGCCTTGAGCAGGCTGACCTCGTACTCGTTGTCGCCAGTCTTCTTGCCGAGGGCGGTCTGGGGAATGGCCAGCACCTGCTTGCGCTCGCCGAGCACGATGGTGACCTGGGTCGTCATGGCGACCCGCAGCTGATGGCCGGGGTTGGGCACATCGAACAGGGCATAGTAGTAGATGGCCGCATTGCTGGTGGCCGTGGTGCTGGCCGTCTGCTCATTGATGTTGGTGGGGGCCAGTTCGACCGTGCGAAGGGTACCGTGGTAGCGAGTATCCGGATCCCCTATCAGGGTGAAATAGACCGGCATGCCTGCCTTGACACGGGTGACGTCCGCTTCGGAGATCTGGGCCTTGACCGTCATGGTGTCGAGATTGGCGAGCTTGAGCAGGGTCGGTACCGTCTGGCTGGCGGCCAGGGTCTGCCCCTGCCGGGTGACGATGGAGACGACGGTACCATCCATGGGGGCCTGAATGCGGTTGTAGCCGAGCTCCGTCTTGGCGCGCTCCACCTTGATGATGGCGTTGTCGATGTCGGCCTGGGCGCTTTGCAGCTCGGCCCGGGTGACGGCAAGCTGGGCTTCGGCGCTCTCCAGATCCGCACGAGAGCTCGCTTCCTGCCGAAACATCTGCTGCTGGCGGCGCCAGGCAAGCTCGTTCTGTTTGAGCTGTGCCTGCTTGATCTTGAGCTGGGCGCGGCGGCTGGCCAGCTCCGCCTCGGCGGTCTTGAGGTTGTTCTGGGCGATCAGGGGATCGATCTCCGCCAGCAGCTCTCCTTGTTTGACCTGTTGACCCGCTTCCACCGCGAGATAGGTGACCTGACCCGAGACCTGGGCCCCCACATCCACCTGCTCGATGGCCTGCAGTACGCCACTGGCGAGCACCGTCTGCTCCACATCCTGTCGGGTAACCGTTGCGGTCAGTACCGGGTCCGGTGTGTTGCCTGGCCAGGCCAGCCAGGTGACGAGAGGGATCAGCACAAGGGCGAGCAGGGCGAGCTTGCCGGGTTTTCGAAGAGCTTTCATTTATCACCTGAACGAAACGAGCGAAGGCGTGCAAGGGCCATATCGTGCAGCAAATGGCCCTCAAAAAGAAGCGAGCAATGTGTAAGAAATCGTGTGGTTCTGGCGGTGACGCAGTGGAGGAGGTCAAGCTGGGGGAGGATGACGGCGGGGCGTCAGAAACAAGAAGACCCGCTCAGGGAGCGGGTCTTGTGGTGTCAACCGACGGCTTTGAGCAAGGCGGCGTGAGGCTCGTGGCAGATCTGGATATCGAGGGGCAGTTTGTAGAGGAGCAGGCGGGCCAGCGAGCCCTCCATCCAGTGATGACGGCTGCCGACCAGCAAGAGGTCGGCGGGGTGGGCGGCCAGCCAGCGCTGGAGATCCGGCACCACGTCATCCACCACCAGACACTGGTAATCCATCGGATGAGACAGCTGGGTGATGAGTTCACTGATGATCGCCTTGGCATCCAGGGTGCCCTGGGGGCTGCGCTCCTCTTGTGACAGGGACAGACTATTGCGACGGGTCTTGCTGCTGTGGGTCAGGTGCAACAAGGTCAGGTTGGCGCCCAGCCCTTGTGCCAGACGGCTCGCCTTGGCCAGTGTCTCCTGCTCGTAATCCTTGCCTTCCAGCAACAGCACAATATTGGTCGGGCTCATAAGCAGTTCTCCTTGGCAGGTGCGGGTCAGACGGCGGAAGCGCGCTCCCATCCTCCCTTCCCGCGAAATGTCAGCTCAAACGAACCCGGTGTGTTTGCATCAAGCGTCACCTTCTGTCGATGGCAACTGAAGGTACCGAGTCCGTTTACATCATCATAACAGACTGAGTTGAATGGAAAATGAAGGAGTGGGTCCGTTCAATATGCGAATGAGTGCAACGAAGATGAGTGGCGTCCTGACCATGGAGGTGGAGGCCCCACTGGGTGATGACTAGGCTGACAGGCTCAGATTGAGCATCAAGACACGTGCCGCGGATTAGCCCGGGCTCCCCCTCTTTCTTGTGGCTCACGGCATGGGCCAACCAGGCCGGTGCCATCGGCAAGAGGCTTCAACTGGCCAGAGCGATGATGGCACGGTCAATCTGAAAAGGCCGACATGGACGGGAGGGCATCCCGTCCGCCCCGTGGTCAGCTTGCGAGCAACTCACGGGCGTTGGCCAGGGTGTTGTCGGTGATCTGATCGCCCCCCAACAGGCGGGCCAGTTCGTTGAGCCGGGCGCCCGGGGTGAGCGCCTGCATCTGGGTTTCCGTTGTCTTGCCGTCGGTGTGTTTGCTCACCACCATGTGCTGGTGACCCTTGCCTGCCACCTGGGGCAGGTGGGTGACCACCATCACCTGGGTGGATTCGCCGAGCTGGCGCAACAGGCGGCCCACCACGGCGGCGGTCGGGCCGCTGATCCCCACATCCACTTCGTCGAAGATAAGGGTCGGGGTTGAGATCTTGCGTGCACTGATCACCACGATGGCGAGGCTGATACGGGACAGCTCGCCGCCGGAAGCCACCTTGCCAAGGGGTTGGATGGGCTGACCCGGGTTGGTGGTGACCATGAACTCCACCCGATCGATGCCAAGGGGCGAGAGGCTGCTCTGGGCATCGGGTCGCACCTCGATGGCGAAGCGGCCATCGGGCATCGCCAGTTCGTGCATGCTGGCGCTTACCTTCGTGCCCAGCTCCTCGGCATAGCGCTGGCGGCTCTGGCTCAGGGCCTCGGCGGCCTGCACGAAGGCCTGGCGGGCCGAGGCCAGCTCGTCCTCCATCCCCTCGAGGCGTTCCTCGTCGGAGTTGAGGCGGGCCAGATCGGCGGCCAGCTCCTGATGGTAGTGGGCCAGCTCCGCCGGTTTGACATGGTGCTTGCGTGCCAGGTTGATGGCCTTGGAGAGGCGGCTCTCCAGCTCGTTGAAGCGCTCTGGATCCAGTTCCAGCCGGTCGAGATAGCTGCGCAGCTCGCTGTGGCTCTCCTGTACGCCGATCAGGGCTTCGTTGAGCATGCCGAGCACGTTGCCAAGCCGGCTGTCCATGCCGACCAGGGTCTCGGCCCTGTCCACCGCCGTCTGCAGCAGACCGGCGATGGTGGTCTCTTCATTGTCATAGAGCAGATCGAGGCAATACCCGCACTCCTGCATCAGCTCGGTGCCATTGGCGAGCCGCTGATGCTCCTCTTCAATCTCTTCAAACTCTCCCGGCTGAAGGGCAAATTCGTCCAGCTCCTGCACCTGGTATTCGATGAGTTGACGGCGGGCTTCCCGCTGCTGCTGCTCGGCCTTGAGCCGGTTGAGCTCGTTTTGCAACTGGCGCCACTGCTGGTAGTGGCGGCGCACATCGTCGAGGAGCAGATGATGACCGGCGTAGCCGTCCAGCAGGGCGAGCTGGTAATCGGGTTTGAGCAGCATCTGGTGAGCGTGCTGACCGTGGACATTGACCAGCAGTTGACCCAGGTTCCTGAGCTGGGCGAGGGGGACGGGAACCCCGTTGATATAGCTGCGAGAGCGCCCCTCGGCGGACAGTACCCGCCGGACGATGCACTCACCGTCATTTTCAAGCTCGTTGGTGGCTAGCCAGGCCCGGGCGGCAGGATTACCCTCCAGCAGGAAGCGGGCACTCACCTCGGTCTTGTCGCTGCCCGGGCGTACCATGCTGGCTTCGGCGCGCTCCCCCAGGCACAGCCCCAGAGCATCGATGGCGATGGATTTGCCCGCCCCGGTCTCCCCGGTGATGCAGGTCATCCCCGGTTGCAGATCGAGCTCGAGAAACTTGACGATGGCGAAGTTGTTGACGGTCAGCTGGGTCAGCATGGTCTCATCCTGTATGGGTCAACATTACTGTGTATGCATCCAGTATATACTGGTCTTATATACAGTAAAGTGGGCAGGGAGGATTTTTGCGAAACAGGGGGAGGGCAAGGATGTCAAGGCCGCGGCATGGGTGTGACGCCGCTCAGATGGCCTGCAAATCAACCTGCGTACCTGGCATGGGCTGAGGCGATGCGAGAAGCCACCTTGAGGGGATCTCTTGTGGTGAGTGGCTGGCTGAGACACACTCGAAACAGTCCTGGTTGAGCCTGGGCTGTGCACAGACCTCTTCGCAAGGATGCGTCACGATGATCCATACCCCGACCCTGCTGCTGATCTCCCTGGCAATCAACCTGATGTCGGGGCTGATCATGCTGTTCATCCACTCCCTGAAGCCGGGTCGAGGCAACTTTCTGTACTGGTCCCTCTCCGCTTTTCTCTTCTCCCTCTCCATCCTGCTGCTCAGTCTGGGGGTATTGGGAGGGTATCCGGCGCTGGGCATCCGGGTCGGCGGCCTGGTCTCGCTCATGAGCATCCTGCTGTTGCTCGCCGGTTTTTGTGCGCTTTACGAGCGCGCATGGCATCCCCGTGCCGTGGGGGGAGGCGTGGCGGTGTTGCTGCTGCTCTATCTGGGATTGTCCAGCCTCGCCCCCGTGCGCATTGTGCTGGCACTGATGGAGTCGATTTTGTACCTGTGGTGCGCCTGCCTCATCGTCTCTCTCGGCCGGCAACAGAAGCGGGTGCTCCATGCGGTGGTGCTCATTTACCTTCTGCATTTCACCATCCTGCTGAGCCAGGGGGGGCTGCTCTTGCTGGGAGTCGAAGAGCGGATGGGGGACGGAGGCTGGCTCGATCTCATCTTCTTCATGCACATGGTGCTGACCATCGGCTCGGTGTTGCTGCTGCCTCTGGTGGCCTATGTGGAGACGGAAGAGGCATTGCTGGCGCTCTCGGAGCGGGATCCCCTCACCGGGGTGCTTAATCGGCGCGGCCTCTTCAGACAGGGAGAGGGGGCTACGCCTGGCCAGACGCGCTGCGTGGTGGTCCTGGACATCGATCACTTCAAGCGGGTACCAGTTTGGTCACGGCTGCGGGGATGAGGTCATTCGCTATGTGGCCGGGGTGCTGGTGGCCGAGGTACGCAAGGATGATCTGGTGGGGCGCATCGGTGGCGAGGAGTTCGCCATCATCATGGGGGGCGTGAGCGGCCAGATGGCCCGCGACATCTGTGACCGGATCCGCCGCCAGATAGAGACGGGCTCCCGGCAGGGGGCCTGCCTGCCTTGCGAGGGGGTCACGGTGAGCATGGGGGTCGTGTGCGCCAGTGCCGAGGCTGACCTGGCACTGATGCTGACCAAAGCCGATGCTGCCATGTACCGGGTGAAGGAAGCGGGGAGAAACGGGGTGCATCTGGCATTCGAGCCGGCACCGCCTCGGCTGGTCGAAAGCAGCGAGGGGTAGACCCTCGCCACCGGTGTTGCCTGGCTAGAAGAGCTTGCTGCCCCAACCGAGCTTGTTGCGCAGCACGTGGAAGTAGCTGTAATCCAGCGGATGCACCAGATGCAGCTTGTGGCTGCTCTTCTTGATGAGGATCTCGTCCCCCGGGTGGACCGCCAGGGTGACCTGGCCGTCGCAGCTCACCTGCATGGCGTCGTCCTGGTTGTCCGGCGAGACCAGCAGCCGCACTTCGCTGTCCGCATCCAGCACGATGGGGCGGCTGCTCAGGGTGTGCGGGAACATGGGCACCAGCGTGATGGCGTTTAGTTTGGGGGTGAGAATGGCGCCCCCTGCCGACAGGGAGTAGGCGGTGGAGCCGGTGGGTGTCGCCACTATGATGCCGTCCGAGCGCTGGCTGTACATGAAGCTGCCGTCGATGTAGACCTCGAACTCGATCATGTGGGCGATCTTGCCCGGGTGAAGCACCGCCTCGTTGACCGCGAGGTTGCTCGACTTGCGCTCCCCGTGGCGATAGACGGCGGCCTCCAGCAGGAAGCGATGCTCGCTCTTGAAGTGACCCGAGAGCACCTGCTCCAGGGGCAGCAGATAATCCTGGGGCGAGAGATCGGTCAGGAAGCCGAGGTTGCCCCGGTTCACCCCGATCACCGCCACATCGAACCGTGACAGCACCCGGGCGGCCCCCAGCATGTTGCCGTCACCGCCGACGACGATGGCAAGATCCGCCTGCTCGCCGAGCTGCACCAGATCCATCACGTTCTCCCCGAGCAGCCCCAGGGTATGGGCCACCCGGCTCTCCAGCAGCACACGAAAGCCGCGGCTGGTCAGGTACTGATACAGGCCGGTCAGGGTCTGGTTGGCCCCCTCGTGATGGGGCTTGCCGATGAGGGCAACGGTTTTGAACGGAGAATCCATAGGTTATCGGGTCTGGGAGAGTCTTGGGGGGAGTATACCGCGCTTTGCCGGGGATTTGTCTGCCTCCGTGGCGGTTGGTGCAATCGGCCCCGAAAAGGGGCTGCCTGGCACGCGGATGGGCGCCATTGTGCCCGATCTGCCCTTTTCCCCTTGAAAGCCGGGGCGGTGTCCCCATAATAGCGCCAACACAGGGTCTGCTGGCGCGTGTCGCTTGTCTGAACGCCAGCCACCCTCACACGCAACCCCTGAATATTGGAGATGTCATGAGCCACGAAGAACAAAAGGTTGAAGCGATGGAGCAAGTGGAAGCCCAGCCAGTCGAGCCGACCGATGTAGACAGTGAAGTGACAGCCGAGCAGGCCCGCATCGCCGAGCTGGAGGCCCAGCTGGAGGCGGCCCAGCAGGCTTCCCTGGAAGAGCGCGAGCGCGCCATTCGCGCCGTCGCCGAGATGGAGAACCTGCGTCGCCGTGCCGCTCAGGACGTGGAGAAAGCCCACAAGTTTGCACTGGAGAAGTTCGCCGCAGAGCTCTTGCCGGTGCTGGACAACCTGGAGCGCGCCATCGAGCTGGCGGACAAGGAGAACGACACCCTCAAGCCGATGATTGAAGGGGTCGAGCTGACCCTGAAATCCATGCAGAGCGGCGTGGCCAAGTTTGGCCTGGTGGCGCTGGACCCGACCAACCAGCCGTTCGACCCCAATGCCCACCAGGCCATGAGCATGGTGCCCAGTGCCGACGTGGCGCCGAACACCGTGATCGCCGTGATGCAGAAGGGCTACGAGCTCAACGGCCGCGTCATCCGCCCGGCCATGGTGATGGTCTCCAAGTCCGCTGACTGATCACGCTGTTCTCACCAAGCCCGCCGCTTGGCGGGCTTTTTGTTGGATGTGGCGCCAGAAAACGTGTCTGGTGTCATTTGGCTGTCAGGTGGCCTGTATGCAGGTTTTTTCAGGGCCGGACTTGAAGCGCCGACTTGAGACCCCATATAGGTTGCAAGGCCACGGCGGCACAAAAAATTTGATGCCGGGAGCTTGAAAGCCACAGTGGCAGGCCCCACCTAGCCGTTAACGTATCAAGGCGAGCCCCTCGCCAGTTTATTCAAAGTATTTGGAGATTCGTCAAATGGGTAAAATCATCGGTATTGACCTGGGTACTACCAACTCCTGCGTCGCTATTCTGGATGGCGACCATGCTCGCGTGATCGAGAACGCGGAAGGCGACCGTACTACTCCGTCCATCATTGCCTATGCCGATGACGGCGAAATCCTGGTTGGTCAGCCGGCCAAGCGCCAAGCCATCACCAACCCGAAGAACACGCTGTTCGCCATCAAGCGTCTGATCGGCCGTCGTTTCGAAGATGACGAAGTACAACGTGACCTGAAAATCATGCCGTACGCCATCGCCAAGGCCGACAACGGTGACGCCTGGGTTGAAGTGAAAGGCAAGAAGATGGCACCGCCGCAGATCTCTGCCGAAGTGCTGAAAAAGATGAAGAAGACCGCCGAGGACTACCTGGGCGAGCCGGTGACCGAAGCCGTCATCACCGTACCGGCCTACTTCAACGACGCTCAGCGTCAGGCCACCAAGGATGCCGGTCGCATCGCCGGTCTGGATGTCAAACGCATCATCAACGAACCGACTGCTGCGGCTTTCGCCTACGGCGTCAACAAGGTCAAGGGTGAGCGCAAGGTTGCTGTATATGACCTGGGTGGCGGTACCTTCGATATCTCCATCATCGAGATCGACGAAGTCGAAGGCGAGACCACCTTCGAAGTGCTGGCGACCAACGGTAATACCCACCTGGGTGGTGAAGACTTCGACAACCGCGTCATCAACTACCTGGTTGACGAGTTCAAGCGCGAGCAGGGCATTGACCTGCGCAACGACCAGCTGGCCCTGCAGCGTCTGAAAGATGCAGCCGAGAAAGCCAAGATCGAGCTCTCTTCTGCCCAGCAGACCGACGTGAACCTGCCGTACATCACAGCAGATGCCACCGGTCCGAAGCACATGAACATCAAGGTGACCCGCGCCAAGCTGGAATCCCTGGTGGAAGACATGGTGAAAGACTCCCTGGAGCCGGTTCGTGTCGCCCTGAAAGACTCCGGTCTGGCGGTTGGCGAGATCGACGACGTCATCCTGGTGGGCGGTCAGACCCGTATGCCGCTGGTTCAGAAGACCGTGGCCGACTTCTTCGGCAAAGAGCCGCGCAAAGACGTCAACCCGGACGAAGCCGTGGCCATGGGTGCTGCCATCCAGGGTGCCGTACTGTCCGGTGACAAGACCGACGTACTGCTGCTGGACGTGACTCCGCTCTCCCTGGGGATCGAGACCATGGGCAGCGTGATGACCGCGCTCATCGAGAAGAACACCACCATTCCGACCAAGAAGTCCCAGGTGTTCTCCACCGCCGAAGACAACCAGTCTGCCGTGACCATTCACGTGCTGCAGGGTGAGCGCAAGCGCGCCAGCGACAACAAGTCCCTGGGCCAGTTCAACCTGGAAGGCATCCGCCCGGCACCGCGCGGTCTGCCGCAGATCGAAGTGACCTTCGACATCGACGCCAACGGCATCCTGCACGTCTCCGCGAAAGACAAGGAGACCAACAAGGAGCAGAAGATCACCATTCAGGCCTCTTCCGGTCTGTCTGATGACGAGATCGAACGCATGGTACGCGAAGCCGAAGCCAACGCGGCCGAGGACAAGAAGTTCGAAGAGCTGGTGCAGGCCCGCAACCAGGCTGACGGTCTGGTCCACTCCGTGCGCAAGCAGGTCACCGAAGCCGGTGAAGCTCTGCCTGCCGACGAGAAGACCAAGATCGAGACTGCCCTGAGCGAGCTGGAATCCGCCATCAAGGGTGACGACAAGGCTGCCATCGAAGCCAAACAGCAAGCTCTGCTGGAAGCGTCCCAGAAGCTGATGGAAATTGCCCAGCAGCAGGCTCAGGCGCAAGGCACCGCCGGTGCTGACGCCGGTCAGTCCTCCTCTTCTGCCAAGGCTGACGACGACGTGGTCGACGCCGAGTTCGAAGAAGTGAAAGACGACAAGAAGTAAGCCCGACCCGGATGGGCGAAGTCCGCTTCGCCCATCGGCTCAGAATCTGTTCACGGTCTGTCGCGAGAGGCCGTCAGCAAGGTAAAGAGCAGCGCAGGAACCGGAGCGTATAGATATACGTGAGGATCCCGAGCAGCACATGAGCCTTGATCACGGCTTCGTAGTAAGAGTGTGAGCAGATTCGTCAATGAATTTACGGGCGTTGGGTAACCAACGCCCGTCTGCGTAACTGCTGATATAGCAACAGGATGAGTATGTCGAAGCGCGATTTCTACGAAGTGCTCGGGGTGTCGAAAGGTGCCGACGAGCGCGAGATCAAGAAGGCGTACAAGCGTCTGGCCATGAAGTATCACCCGGATCGCAACCAGGGTGATGCCGGGGCTGAAGAGAAGTTCAAAGAGGTCAAGGAAGCCTACGAGGTCCTGACCGACGAGAACCTGCGTGCCCGTTATGACCAGTACGGTCATGCCGGGGTGGATCCGAGCCAGGGTGGCGGCCACGGCGGCTTTGGCGGTGGTGCCGATTTCGGCGATATCTTCGGCGACGTGTTTGGCGACATCTTCGGTGGTCGCGGGGGCGGCCGTCGCGGCCCGGCCCGTGGCGCCGATCTGCGCTACAACATGGAGCTGACGCTGGAAGAGGCGGTGCGCGGGGTCTCCAAGGAGATCAAGATCCCGACCCAGGTCCACTGTGAAGTCTGTAACGGCTCCGGTGCCCATACTGGCAGCTCCGCCCAGACTTGCCCCACCTGCCACGGCTCCGGCCAGGTGCA
The DNA here is from genome assembly GCF_002919855.1 of Aeromonas sp. ASNIH8. NCBI lineage: Bacteria > Pseudomonadati > Pseudomonadota > Gammaproteobacteria > Aeromonadales > Aeromonadaceae > Aeromonas > Aeromonas sp. ASNIH8. Next base: position 28,772 of record NZ_PQLN01000058.1, read on the forward strand.
GATGCGCCAGGGCTTCTTCGCGGTGCAGCAGCCCTGCCCCCACTGTCACGGTCGCGGCAAGATCATCAAGGATCCGTGCCGCAAGTGCCATGGGGAAGGGCGTTACCAGAAGACCAAGACCCTGTCGGTCAAGATCCCGGCCGGGGTCGATACCGGGGATCGCATCCGTCTCTCCGGCGAAGGGGAAGCGGGGGAAACCGGCGCATCGGCGGGGGATCTCTACGTACAGGTTCACGTGCGCGAGCACGAGATCTTCGTCCGTGACGGCAACGACCTCTACTGCGAAGTGCCCATCAGCTTCACCACGGCGGCGCTCGGCGGCGAGATTGAAGTGCCGACCCTGGATGGTCGGGTCAAGCTCAAGGTGACCCCGGAGACCCAGACCGGCAAGCTGTTCCGCCTGCGGGGCAAGGGCGTCAAGTCCGTGCGCTCCGGCCAGGTGGGGGATCTGATGTGCAAGGTGGTGATCGAGACTCCGGTCAAGCTGACCGAGACCCAGAAAGATCTGCTGCGCCAGCTGGACGACTCCTTCAGCGGCGCCGCTGCCAAGACTCACAAGCCGAAATCCGAAGGCTTCTTCGAAGGGGTGAAACGCTTCTTCGACGACCTGACCAAATAAACGCGACCCGCGTTACCCAAGCCGGCACGGATGTGCCGGCTTTTTTTTTGCCCGCCATCTGGCCTGGATCCCCCCTTATTGAGTGGATCCCGATGAGGGATCCTCCTCACAACTTCCACCAATTCCTCCTGTACAAATGTTATCCCGCTCACACTCCTGCTGAAACGGTTTAGCTGGCATATTGAGTCAGCTAAAGCGGTTTAGCTATCCTCGGCTCGTCAACAACAACAGAGCCCGGACGGGCGACAGAAGACAGGTGAGGACGATGACGATGTTCAAGAGCAAGTTGGCGCTGGCCGTGGCACTGGGATTGGGAATGAGCAGCCCGCTGTGGGCGGCGGATGGTGGTATCGAAGCCAGGCTGGCGGCGCTGGAGGCGCGGGTGCAGGCAGCCGAGGCGCGCGCCACCGCTGCCGAAGCGCGGGCCGATGAGGCCCAGATCAAGGCAAACGAAGCCCGCGAGACCGCCGTGGTTGCCAAGGCCCAGAGTGAGAAGGTGGACAAGCAGACCGCCGGGGCCCAGGGCTTCGAGTTCCACGGCTATGCCCGCTCGGGACTGCTGGTGAACGGCAACGGCAATGGTGGCCGCGGCGGCCCCTACATCACCCCGGCCGGCTCGGTGGGCGGCGCCGTGGGTCGCCTTGGCAACGAGGATGACACCTACATGGAGGCCAACCTGCTGAAGACCCAGACCTTCGACGATGGCAGCTGGGCCCGCTACAAGCTGATGCTGGCGGACGGGGTGGAGACCAGCAACGACTGGACCGCCAGCGATTCCAGCCTCAACACCCGCCAGGTGTTTGCCGAAATCGGCGATCTGGCGAGCTTCAGCGGTCCTTTCCAGCACTCGGTGCTCTGGGCGGGCAAGCGCTTTGACCGGGACAACTTCGACATCCACTGGCTCGACTCGGACGTGGTCTTCCTGGCCGGTACCGGCGGCGGCGTCTACGACGTGCAGCTGGCCGACAGCTGGAAGGCGAACTTCTCCCTCTACGGGCGCGACTACGGCGACATCAGCGCGAGCGGTCTCTCCGACATCGAGAGCTACATCCTCACCATGAACAACCGCGTTGGCAACTGGCAGTGGATGCTGAACGGCCTCTCCGCCAAGGACAACGAGGCGCGCATCAACGACGGCGGCGCGGGCAGCGAAGCGGCGAACAAGGGGGCCCACACCCTGGTGGCCTACCACGCCGACAGCTTCTTTGGCATCAACCCCGGTTTCTCCAAGGCGGCGGTGCTGTATGGCCACGGTCTGGGTGCCGAGCTCAAGGGGCTGGGCTCCGACAGCGAGCTGCTGCCGGATGCCGATGCGGTGCGGGTCGCCGTGTTTGGCGCCACCGATCTTGCGCCCCGCTGGCGTGTGGCCCCGGCCCTGCTGGCCGAGCACAGCCAGGATCGTTACGTGAAAGGGGACGAGTACCGCTGGGTGACCCTCAATGGCCGCCTGGCCCAGGTGCTGAGCCAGAACGTCGAGCTGGTCTACGAGGCGACCTGGCAGTACATGGACCTCGATCCCAAGGGCTACAAGGGTCGTCAGGCGGTGAGCGGCGATTTCACCAAGCTCACCTTCGCGCCGACCTTCAAGGCGCAGACCGCCGGCTTCTTCGAGCGGCCCGAGCTTCGGGTGTTCGCCACCTGGATGGACTGGTCCTCCGAGCTCGACAACTACGCCAGCTCCGATGCCATGGGCCAGAGCAACTTCACCGCCGGGGGCGAGTGGAACTTTGGCGTGCAGATGGAAACCTGGTTCTAGTTCGTTATCCCGATCACAAAAATGGCAGGCGGCCCCGGGATCTGTTGGTTAGCTAAAACGGTTTAGCTGATAATGCGGACCCAGAACCCGGGGCTGACCCCGGCAAATCCTGTGCAGCAGTGGAGTAGCAACAAGGTGACGAATCGTGTGTGGGTAATGGGGGATGCGGTAGTGGACTTGATCCCGGAAGGGGAGCAGCACTACCTCAAGTGTCCGGGTGGCGCACCGGCCAACGTGGCGGTGGGCGTTGCTCGGCTCGGCGGGGAGTCGGCTTTCATTGGCCGGGTCGGCGCGGATCCCTTCGGCCGCTTCATGGGGGAGACCCTGGCCAGGGAGGGGGTCGACATTCGCCACCTGATCCTGGATCCGGCCCATCGCACCAGCACGGTACTGGTGGATCTCGATGAGGCGGGGGAGCGCAGCTTCACCTTCATGGTGCGCCCCAGTGCCGATCAGTTCCTGAGCCACGCCGATCTGCCGGTCTTCCAGGCCGGGCAGTGGCTGCTGACCTGCTCCATTGCGCTCGCCAACGAGCCGGTGCGCAGCAGTTGTCTGCAAGCCATGGCGACCATCCGGGCCGTCGGGGGGCGGGTCTGCTTCGACCCCAACCTGAGGCCAGAGGTGTGGGGCAACCCTGCCGAGATGCTGCCCGTGGTGCGCGAGGCCATGGCCCTCGCAGACGTGGTCAAGCTCTCGGTGGAGGAGCTGCAACTGCTGAGCGGTCTGGACGATCTGGCGGCGGGGCTTGCCACTCTTTCAGGCCCGGCCCTGGTGCTGGTGACCCGGGGGCGGGGGGCGTGGTGGCCCGTCTGGGTGGCGAGTTGCTGGAG
>NZ_PQLN01000059.1:0-31893 GCF_002919855.1 Aeromonas sp. ASNIH8
AGGACAGGCGTGAATGAAGTCGAGAGCTTGGTCGATACGCATAAAAAAATCCGAAACCCAACAAGGAGTTTCGGATTCTTACACAGCCTGAGGATCGGTCAATGGATCCTTAACTGATCGGCATTAGGGCCAGGTGCCCCGCTTTTTTTGTGCCCGGGGTCATCGCCGGGATGAGGGGTCGGATAAGGGGTCATGAGAGGGGGCAGAGAGATGATATTGAAATGGATGGGTGTAATTAAATATTTACGATTTGGGTCTGATTTGGCCTCGCGTGTCGCTACTTTTGAGTTGTTTCACTCTGCATTATTGGTCATTTATCCATCTGTCAGCGTGCAAAGACGCTAGTTTCACTTGATTGTTTGTTTTTCCTTGGTAAGGTGGGGGCGGTTGCGTAACAAAGTGCTGACTTGTGTAAACAAAAATATACGGTCAGCGCCCTTGGCTTGAAACAGTAGAGAGAATGAGAAGATGCAAAGAGATCCCCTGAACAACATCCATATCCAGTCCGAACAAGTGATGATCACGCCTGCCCAGCTCAAGGAGAAACTGCCGATCTCCGATCGCGCGCTGGCATTCGTGCAAGGGGCCCGCAATACCATCGCCGACATCATCCACCGTCGCGATCACCGCTTGCTGGTGATCTGTGGACCCTGCTCCATCCACGACATGGACGCCGCCAAAGAGTACGCAACCAGACTCAAAGCGCTGCATGACGCCTATCAGGACTCTCTCTACATTGTCATGCGGGTCTACTTTGAGAAGCCGCGCACCACGGTCGGCTGGAAGGGCTTTATCAACGATCCGAACCTGGACGGCACCTTTGACGTGGAACTGGGTCTGCACCGCGCCCGCGAGCTGCTCTGCTGGCTGGCCGAGCTGGAGCTGCCTCTGGCCACCGAGGCGCTCGACCCCATCAGCCCGCAATACCTGGCGGAGCTCTTCTCCTGGTCGGCCATCGGTGCCCGCACCACCGAATCCCAGACCCACAGGGAGATGGCGTCCGGCCTCTCCATGCCGGTCGGCTTCAAGAACGGCACCGACGGCAACCTCGGCACCGCCATCAATGCGCTGCAGGCCGCTTCCAGTCCTCATGCCTTCATGGGGATCAACCAGCAGGGTCAGGTCGCGCTGCTGCAGACCCAGGGCAACCCGGATGGCCATGTGATCCTGCGCGGCGGCAAGCACCCGAACTACGACTCGGTCAATGTGTCGCTGGCGGAAGAGGCGCTGGAGAAGGCGGGCCTGCTGCCCGGTCTGGTGGTGGATTGCAGCCACGGCAACTCCAGCAAGGATCACCGGCTGCAGCCCAAGGTGGCCGACAACGTCATTCACCAGATCCAGGAGGGCAACCGCTCCATCATCGGGGTGATGCTCGAATCCAACCTGTTCGAAGGCAACCAGTCCAGCGAGCAGCCCAAGTGCGAGATGCGCTACGGCGTCTCCATCACCGATGCCTGCATCGACTGGGAGACCACGGATGCGCTGCTGGCCCGCTGCCACAGCCAGCTGGCGGCACCACTTTTGGCCAGAACATCGGCACAAGCCGTGGTATCTTGTTGCAACTGATTGAACCATCGAGGTATCACTGCCCACGCAGTGATACCTTGTTGCCTCTTGAATGACAGGGCGTCGCTGCGGGCGGCGCCAGCAGGGACTGGACATGGCGAAAGAGTTGAATGCCCTCAGGGACAAGATAGATGCGGTGGACAAGCAGCTGATTGATCTGCTGGCCGCTCGTCTCGCCCTGGTGGGGGAAGTGGGGGAAGTGAAAAGCCGGCACGGCTTGCCCATCTATGCACCGGATCGGGAGGCGAGCATGCTGGCCCGCCGCCGCGCCGAGGCCGAGGTACTGGGGGTGCCGGGGGACCTTATCGAGGACGTGCTGCGCCGGGTGATGCGCGAGTCCTATATTCTGGAGTCCGCCAGCGACAAGGAGCACCACTTCAAGTGCATGAAGCCTGAGCTCGGCAAGGTGGTGATCATCGGTGGCCAGGGGCAGCTTGGCCGCCTGTTCGGCAACCTGTTCAGCCTCTCGGGCTACCGGGTTGAAACCCTGGGGCAGGCCGATTGGCCACGCGCCGACGAGATCCTGCACGGCGCCGGGCTGGTGATGGTGGCGGTGCCCATCGACGTCACCTGCCAGGTGATCGACCGGCTCGGCAACCTGCCGGCGGACTGTCTGCTGGTGGACGTGACCAGCGTCAAGAGTGAACCGCTTGCCCATATGCTGGCGGTACACCAGGGGCCGGTGCTGGGGCTGCACCCCATGTTCGGGCCGGACGTGGCGAGCCTCGCCAAGCAGGTGATCGTCTGCTGTCAGGGACGCGATCCCGTCGCCAGCCAGTGGCTGCTGGAGCAGATGACCATCTGGGGGGCGCGTTTGCAGCAGGTGGAGGCCAGGGCCCACGACGAGGCGATGACCTTTATTCAGGCGCTGCGCCACTTCGCCACCTTCGCCTACGGCTGGCACCTCTCCCGGGAGCAGGCCAACATCGACCGTCTGCTTGCCTTAAGCTCTCCCATCTACCGGCTGGAGCTGGCCATGGTGGGACGGCTGTTTGCCCAGGATCCCCATCTCTACGCCGACATCATACTGTCGTCGCCCCAGAACCTGGCGATGATCCGCCGCTACTACCAGAACTTCGGCGAGGCGCTTGGGTTGCTGGAGCGGGGCGACAGAGAGGGCTTCATCGAGGCCTTCAGCCAGGTTTCCGGCTTCTTCGGCGAGCGGGCGGAGGAGTTCCTGCGCGAGAGCCGTACCCTGCTGGCCCAGGCCAACGACCGTCGCCATCACGGCTGATGCACAAAGACATCCATACAAAAGGGGCCTGATGGCCCCTTTTTCATGTTGTTTGTGCTGCACTGATAACCAGGGTAGATGAAAACACAGGTCTGGGCGTGAAATCGCCCTCTTTCATTCGGCAGGCGGTTGACGCAAGTCGGCGTCATGCCAGCCCAGCGGCAGGGTGAGCAGCTGATCGATCAGCTCCCGGCGGTCGGATTTCTCCAGATAGGCGAGGTAGAGCGGGCGGCTAAGGGATTGGCCCCCTTCCACCAGATGAAGCTGCCCCTGCTCCAGGAAGGGGCTCACCATGCGCCTTGGCAGGTAGGCGGCGCCGCCGTTGGCCAGCACGAATTGCAGGGCCATGCTGGCGGAGCTTGAATGCAGAACTGGGGTCTTCTGCAGGCTCTGCAACCGGCTCGATGGCGGTTCGAAGCTGGTGCCCCAGTCGAGATGAATGTGGGGCATCTGCATCAGGCTGTCGGCGTTTGCGGCCGGCTCCCGGCTCACCAGTTCGAACACCAGCTCGCCGATGGGGTGCAGGGCAATCTCGTCGATCTTGGTCGGCTCGGAGAGCAGGGCGAGATCGAGGGAGCGCTCCAGCAACTGGCGACAGAGGTGCTCGCGGGAGGCCGTTTCGAGGCGCACCGCGAGGCCGGGGGCCAGGGCATAGACATGGTTGAGCCAGTCGTTGAAGTCGAGCTCCCAGAAGACGGCGGGTGCGCCGATGGCAAGCTGCTGGCTGAAACCGGGGGAGAGGGCCACGTCCTGCTTGGCGCGCCCCAAAGTATGCAGAATGGCGTCTGCGTAGGGCAGCAGACGCTCACCGGAGGCAGTCAGGCGGATGTTGTTGCGATGACGGGCAAACAGGCTGACCCCGAGTTGCTGCTCGAGCTGGCGGATCCGGAAGCTCACCGCCGACTGGGTCAGGTAGAGATTTTCAGCCGCCCGGCCAAAGTGCCGGGTCTTGCTGACCTCGATGAAGGTCCGAAGCAGCTCGGTATCCATTAATCGAGGGACTCGTCGCTGCCGCCACCGCCGCCTTCAAAGCTGCCACCAGCATCTTCATTGGCGCCGCCAGCGACGGTGCACAGACGGTGCACGCGCTTGGGACCAATCACCTTCAGGTATTTGAACCACACCTTGGCGTGGGGGTTGTTGCCGGCTGCGCCGGATTTGACCTGTTCGATAAAGGCACTTTCTACGTCATCGCGCGGGGCCAGGTTGCCCTGATAGAGCGCCAGCATCACGGTGCCATATTTTTCCAGACTGTCCGCTTCGGCCACGGTGAATTCGCCACTGCGACGCAGGCCACGGGGAAAATGTTTGAAGTCGTTGAAACGCTTGTCTGATTCGAAGCTCATAGTGCTCTTGTTCTGGTTAGTTTGACCTTTGCGGGCAAGTATCATCAGGCCGTCGCAGAGTGCAAAATCAATTTTCTTACTATGTTAATAAATATCTTTTATCGAACAGGGTTTGTCGCATCCCGAGGGGGCATTTTGCGGTGCGCTGCACAAAAAAGCCTGAAAAATAGTGGAGTTATGTCAGATTTTGTACAGGAAAAACAGCTCAAAAACGGGCTCGGAAGCTAAAAATAAGGCGCCGTATGGCGCCTTTTTATCATCATGACTGAGCTGAACCCGAGTGCGCGGCACTCACTCAATCATGGCTGGCTGTGCCAGGTTGTCGGCACGCCACAGACGATAGCGCACCTCGTACTCCTGGGGCACATAGATGACGAAGGGCAGCTTGGAGTTGTAGTTCACGAAGAAGCCCTGACCGTAGATCTGGACGAAACTCTCTTTCTTCTGGCCATCTGGGCAGGCCATCAGGGTGCTGACGGGGCCGGTGACCTGGCCCAGGGTCAGGTAGTTGTAACCCCAGCCCTTGACGCTGTGCTGTTCCAGATTGCCCGCGAAGCGGGGCAGGTTGCAGTCGACCAGCATCTTCTTGCCGACTTGCAGCTCGACCATCATGTCGGCTTCGTTCTCGACTTCCGGCAGACGGATCACGACACGTTCCTGGTTCACTTCGGCGGCGGGGAACATGCTGATATCAAATTTTTTCGGTTCGGCGGCGAAGGCATGGCCACCCAATAACAAGGCGCCCAGCAGGCTAAAACGCAACACGGTTTTCATCTGTACCTCTTGGGATTGGTTCAACGCCGCTAGACTAACCGCTCTGCCGGTTTCATGCCAGCGCTGCGGCGTGCAAAACCGCCCTGAACAGGCATCACATGACGCAATTTGATGCTTTTTTGACGGTCAGGGTCACCCTGGCGCTTCTTGCATCGTGTCAAACAGAGGGCCGGGTGGCCCCCATGTCCAGGCTGTCACCTCACCAGCAGGACCTGTTTCGCCCAGGCGCGGGGGGCGCGCTGGGCGACGGAGCCGCTGGTGATGTCCAGGTAGGCGACGCCCTGAAGGGCCGGCACCGGGGTGGAGGACCAGAGATAGACATAGCCGTCGTTCACCTCCTTGCCATCCCCGGCCATGGCGCGGGGGAAGATGGTTTCGTTCAATGCCGGTTTGTAACAGGCGGACTCCAGAATGCTGGCGAGCTCCTTGATGGTGGGCAGGCGCCAGTCGTGATGACCACCAAAGCCATACAGGGCATGGCTCGGTTCGGTGCGGATCCGTTCCGCCGTCTGCAGTGCCTGTTGCCAGTAGAGGCGGGTGGGTTCCCCCTCGCAGCTCTGGTTGCGCCAGGTCTGGCCGAGCTGGCAGCGCATCCAGGTCAGACCGGTGCCCCTGTCGGTGACGGTGCCGTTGCCGTGATCCTGGAAACGGGCGGTGGGGCTGGTACGGGGCAGGGCGTCGTCGCAGATGGCGATGGCCAGTGCCAGGGGGCTGCACAGGGTGAGCAGCAGGGTCAGAAGATACTTGTTCATCGGGTTACCTCGGCCACAAGGCGCAGTTGTATGGCATTGATTTCATTTTCGTTCTGGACGCCATAGGGGTAATCGGTGCCCGCATCCTCCCCCAGGAACTGAGGGCTGATGACGGCGATGGGGACGCTCTCGAGGCGCCGGGATGGGGTCAGGGTCTGGGTCCAGTAGCTGCCATCGAAGTCGCCGCTCGAGGGACCGACGTCGGGGAAGTAGCGCACATCCAGGGTGACGAGCTGGCCATCCTGGCGGGCGAGGGAGCCGTAGTGTTGCAGGCTGCCTAGCTCCTGGGCCGTGGGCAGGCGCCAGTGCCCTATGCCGCAGAGTCGTTGTCCATTTAGCCATTGGCGATACTGCTCGGTGGAGCAGATAGCTTCCCCCTCGGGGCAGGCATAATCCAGCTCCGCCTGACTGGGGTGATAGTTGCCAAACTCCCAGGCGAAGACTTTGTGCAGATCCCGTGGACTGTCCGGATCATCGAGCTTCTTCTCCCAGACGAGGCCGGTATTGAGATCCTCCACGCACTCCCACTCGTCGGCATTGTCCGCCAGGGGTTGCCCCTTGCCGTCCAGCTTGCGATAGCGCAGGGGCGCCTGGCCCAGGCTCGCCTCCTGGCCCGGGTGATCCGCAGGCTCCTGGGTCAGCAGGTAATCCACCCCGTCCGTGTAGGTGGTGACGCCGCTGGCGGTCACCAACGCCCTAGGTTGCTGCTGCATCAGCACGGCGGCGAGTCTGGCCTGCTGGCTCAGTAGCTCGGGGCTGGCGGCAAAGTGCCGGGCGAGCTCGGGCAGCAGGGTGACCAGCCCCTGCCAGATCTGCAGGCGGCGTTCGCTGGCGGCCAAGGTGGGCAGGGTGGCCTCGTCATCGAAGGCGGCGAGGGCCAGCTCGGCGAGGGCGCGGTTGAAGTCGCCCAGCTGCGCCAGGGCCGCCAGATCTGGGCCGGGGTGAAGGGGCGCCAGGGCGAGCAGTACGTCCGTCAGGGCCTGAGCCGGTGGCAGCCCGTCCGAGATACGCGTCTGCAGCAGGGTGCTGAGGGGGCTGGGGGTGAGGTGCTGGTTGTCCTGGCGCGCCGCCGGGTGGGCCAGGGGCAGGGCGGCGGGATCCGCCGGAATGAACAGCAGGGGAGTGGTGAGCAGATCAGGGTGGCGCCGGGTCAGGGAGTGGGCTCCGGCCTCGCCGCTGACGGCGGGCTCATTGGCTTCGCAGCCGTCGTTCTGGTTCAGGTTGATGCACAGGGTGCCCGCAGCGGGCAGGCTGACCGTCAGGCGGTAGTCCGGCGCGGTCAGGGGAGCCTCGTCCGAACCGCCGCCACAGGCGCTGAGCAGGGGGGCCAGCAGGCAGACGATCGGGGTCATTCTCATGGTCATGGTGTGTCCTTGGAGGGGCCTTGGCCCCTCTCTTCTTTATATAGGGAGAGTCAGAGGCGACGCAGACGGCGCCACAGGGCCAGCGGCAGCAGCCAGAGCAGGGGGAAGGCCCCACCGCCACTGCTGTCCGAGGTATCGAAGCGGATGATGCCGTCATCCGGCACGGGCACGATGTTGCCGCACTGGGCGCCGGTACGCTGACTGATGCTCCACCCGTTCAGGAAACCCTGATTGCCCGGTTTGCTGTCCACCACCTCCAGGGTCCAGCGACCGGCCAGGGGTTCTCCTTCGAAGGCGCTGAAGGGTTGCAGGGACTGCAACTCGGTGGGGAAGACCCCTTTCAGGCTCGGCAGGGGGCTGTAACCCTTGTCCCAGATCTGGACCCGGGTGCCGGCGGGGGAGCTGAGCCAGATCTCCAGCTCATCCAACACCTCGTGCTGCAGATCCAGGCTCAGTTGCAGCCTGTCGCTCACACGGGCATCGCTCTTCTCCAGCAGCAGGCTGGTTTCGCTCAGGCCGCGCACCTCCTCGCTCTGGGCATCGTTCAGTCGCTGTGACCGACCACTGGCCCGGCTGATGACGGGGGTGCCGATGGGCAGGGTCAGGGATTGCTGCCACTGGCGCTCGGTGGGGCTGGTACCGCTCATGGCGAGATTCACCGAGAGGCTCGCCTCGTCGCCGCAGGCGAGCGGGCTCTGGGCCAGCAGGCGCAGGGTGGTGGTCATGCTGGCACCGGCGGCCAGGGTCGCTGGTTGCCAGTTGTCAGGATCGGCCTGCAACCCGGTTGGCAGGGTGAGGGCCAGCTCGTTGAGGGTCACTTCCCCTTTGCCCGGGTTGCTGAGGGTCAGCTGCACCGATTGGCGCTGCCCCAGCGGGATGGCGCTCCCCTCGGCGAGGGCGATATTGACGGGAGCTTGCAGCAGCCCGTGCTGGCGAAATGCCTGCTCCAGCAGACGGGCATAGGCTCGCGTCGGATAGAGACGGGCGGCAGTATCCACGGTGATCCGGGCCAGTTGCGGCATGCGAATGGCCGGCCCCAGGCCGAAGTGGGATTCGATGATGACGCGATCAAACTCGTCCCTGGCCGCCTCGCCGTGCTCGGCCACCGCCGTCAGCAGGGCCTGGAACAGCGGGGTGCCCCAGAGCTGATCCCCGTTGCTGCCGTTGATGGTGCGGTGGGCGGGGTAGCGGTAGTCCGGATGGTAGCGGGCGCGCAGATCGTCGAGTTGGCGCGGGGTGCGGTCGGTGAAGCGGGCATCCCAGTTGAACACCATGGCGGGTTCGAACTGGCGACCGGCTTCGCTGCGCTGGCGATGACTGGCGGCCAGGTAGTCGCCAAAGCCCTCGCCGATGGCTCCCCAGTCACCCTCTTCCCCGAGATCCGGCAGGATGTGGTGCTGCACCCCGTGGCCGAACTCGTGCCAGATGACCATGGGATCCTCGGCATCGGGCACGCCGCTGCGACCCAGCTCCAGCCTGCGTTCGAACGGATCGTAGAGGGAGTTGTCCTGATAGCCCGCGTCCGTGTCGATGTCAGCGCCCCGGGGATGAGATCGGTGAAGCCGAGCGCCTTGAGGTGGCGCTGGGCGAGATCCAGATGGTAGTAGGCGTTGATGTCCGCAAAGCCGCGATCGTCCCGGGTCAGGCGAAAACCCTGCACGTCACTGCTGCTGTAGGGGGCCGATTCGGGGGCCATGACATCCACCACCCTGGCATGGGGGCCGCTCAGGCGATACTGCCCGGCTTGCAGGCTCACCGGCAGGGGAACCGGATCCTGATAGGCGGTCTCTGCCAGTACCAGCGCGTCGTGCCAGACCAGGCTGGCGTCCTGCAGGCGGGTGCGGGGATCGGGGTCGAACACCCGGGTCTGAACCTGCATATCGCCTGCGTCGGCGACATGCAGAGGGCGGGTAGTTGCCTGATCCCCGAGACGGCCAAGCTCCTGCTCCCCGTCGCAACGGGCAAACAGCTGCACCTGGCTGGCCTTGGCATTGCCTGCCTTGTGCTCGCGCACCCGCTGGCGCAGGGCAGGCACCAGGGTATCGCCGTCTCGCCAGTACCAGGCTTCGACCGGCCCCAGCGTCTCTATCTGGTTGCCGTCGGTGCGCAGGGTGGCGAGCAGGGGATCCAGGGTGCCGCTGGCATCGCAGCCGGGCGCTGTGCTCTGCAAGGGGCGCAGGTTGTGGTAGAGGCGCCAGGGGCGGCCGTCCCCGTCGACACTGACGGCGGCCTGGGTGGCGGCCACCGGCAGGCCGTTCACCAGCTGGCGAAAGCTGTAATGGTGGCCGAGCAGGCTGGCCCTGTCGTAATCGGGGGCGAGGAGCACACCGAGGCGCTGCTCGAGCCAGCGCTTCGGCGTCGTGGTGAGGGGGGGGTCATCGACAAACTGCAGATCGGCCGCCAGCAGCGGCGATGAGATCAGGGTTGCCACCAGCCAGAGGGCCAGGGAAGAGGGTTTCATGGTTCACTCCAGAAAAAGAGGACAAGGGGTCAGTGGTTGACGCCCGCCAGGGTGAGCAGGAAGGCAAACTCCTGCGCCGCACGCAGCGCCGCCGTTTTGGGGGCGCCCAGGTGGCCGCCGTCGAGTTCGGTGCGCAGCAGATAGGGGCCTGTTCCCGTGCTATGGGATCGCAGGCGGGCTATCCACTTGAGGGGTTCCCAGTAGGGCACCTGACTGTCGTGCAGGCCGCCCGTCACATAGACGGGGGGATAAGGGGCCTTGTGCAGGTTGTCGTAGGGGCTCAGGCGGCGCATCGCGGCATAGTCACCCGGGATGGCCGGATTGCCCCACTCGGCGTACTCCTGCCGGGTGAGGGGCAGCTCGGGATCCTGCATGGTGCTCAGCAGGTCGACGAAGGGAACTTGCAGCACGGCCCCGGCGAAACGGGTGGGCGCCTGGTTGAGTGCCGCTGCCACCAGCAGGCCGCCGGCGCTGCCGCCCATGGCAAACAGCCGGGCGGGATCGATGGCGGGATCCCGTGCCAGGGCATCGGCCACGGCGAGAAAATCATCCACGCTGTGCTGTTTGTCCCGGCCACGACCCTCCCGGTACCAGCATTCGCCGAGCAGACCGCCCCCGCGCACATGGGCGATGGCGTAGACAAAGCCGCGATCCAGCAGGCTCAGCACCCGGGGCTGGTAGTAGGGGCGCATGGGGGTGCCGTAAGCCCCATAGCCGTAGAGCAGCAGTGCCCTGGGGTGGGTAATGCCCTTGCGCCAGACCAGGGAGACAGGCACCTTGACCCCGTCCTTGCCCGCGATCCAGCGCCGCTCGCTCTGATAGGGGGAGGTGTCCCTGGTCTCGGGTGTCCCCTCCCAGGCGCCGGAGGCGAGATCCAGCCAGCGCTGGTGAGGTGGCTCGGCCATCCCCTGGCGGCGAATGAGCACCTTGTCGCTGGCCGGTTCCTGGCTGCCCTGGATCCAGGCCGTGCCTGCGCCATCGGTGAGCGGCAGGCTGTGGATCAACGCACCCTTGGCATCCAGCACATCGAGCCAGTCATCCCCTTCCTTGCGGTATTGCAGCACGGTGTGCCAGGCAAAGAGGCGCCACTTCTCGAGTTCCCGGCCCTCGCCGGACCAGAGCCGTTGCCACTCTCCCTTCGCCACCAGGCTCAAGTCGGCCACCTGATAGAGGCCGAGGGCGCCGTCCCGGTTGCTCTTGAGCAGCACCCTGTCCCCCTGGGTATCCAGGTAGTACTCGAGGCCGCGTTCGCGCCCCTTGAGCAGGTCGGCCCGACCCGCGTCCAGCAGGTATTGCTCGGAGCTGTCGTGGTTGTTGCTTTGCAGCACCAGGTGGCGGCGATCCGTGGTGCGATAGAGGCCGAGCAGCCAGGCGGGATCGCGCTCCTCATACACCAGGGTCTCCTTGCCATCCTGCCAGGCCAGCAGTTGCCAGGGGCGCAGGGTCTGGCGCTCGTTGACGAGGGTGTAGAGGGTCTTGCCATCCAGACTCCAGAGCAGATCGCCGGCGCGGTGAGGCAAAGAGGCCAGTGTCTCGCCGCTCGCCAGATCCAGCAGGGTGATGCGGTAGTCCCGATCTCCCCTGCGGTCTTCGGCCAGGGCAAGCAGTTGCCCGTCCGGGTGCAGGGCCCAGGCGGCGAGCTCGTAATACCCCTCGGCCGGCTGGCGGGGAGCCAGCCGCTTTCGGGGAGCGTCATTGGCGTCGCTGCGCTGCCACAGGCTGCCGTCCGCCTCCATGCGCCACTGGCTGCCAGCCTGGCTCAGCCAGTCGTCCGGCACGGGTTCACCCCGCTCCCGGCCCTGCCACTCCGTCTGCAGGCGCTGCACCAGTGGCGCCTGGCCGGCGAGCTGCTGCTCGGTCCAGCGGTTCTGCTCGCGCAGCAGCGTCAGGAGGGCGGGATCCTGGCGGCTGTCGTCACGCCAGCCACCATAGGGATCGAGGCGGGCTATCTCCCCCTTCATCAGTTGCGGGCGCTCGGGGATGAGGGGCGCAGCCTCCAGGGTTGCCTCAGGCAGGGGGGAGGCGGGGGCCGGCGTGGCCAGCAGGCTGGCCAGGATCAATAGGCTGTGCATCAGATCCCCACGAAGGTGTAGCGCAGGCTGGCACTCAGGGTGCGGCCGCTCTGGGTGAAGAGGGAAGCATCGGTCCCGGCTTCCAGCCCGGCCACATCCTGATAGCGGGTGTAACGGGTGTCGAACAGGTTGTCGAGCTTGAGGTTGACCTTGAGGGCGTCGGTGACCAGCCAGTCGGCCGTCAGGGCGAAACTGAGCCAGCCGGCACTTTCGAGGCAGTCCCCCTGGCGGCCGGTCAGGCTGTTGCCGCAGGTGGGCACCCGGCTCATGGCAGCGGCATAGTCCGCCTGAATGCCCAGACTCCACTCATTGGCCTGATAGCTAAGACGGGTGTTGCCCTCGAGGGGCGTCAGGGTGCGCAGCGCTTCACCTTTGTTGTCCTCGCCATCGACCCAGCCGAGTTTGGTGGCGAGCTCCCACTCCTGGGTCAGCCAGTAGCTGGCGGCGAGTTCGGCCCCCCAGGTTTCGGCCTTGGCGACGTTGCGATATTGGCGCAGGATGACGCCATCGCTCAGGCGCAGCCCCACCTCGCGCCAGTCGATGAAGTTGTAGTAGCGGTTGTAGAAGAGCGCTGGCTTGATGCTCCAGTTGTCCCCCTCGCCACTCAGCCCCCACTCGATGCTGTGGCTGGTTTCTTCCTTGAGCCCGGTGTTGGCGATGATCTCGAAGGGTGGCAGAGCGAAGTAGTGGGGGATGTTGCCGTACACCTTGTCGTAGGAAGGCGCCCGGAACCCGTTGGCGTAGCTGAGCCAGCTGCGCCACTGGTCGTTGAAGCGGTAGCTGGTGGCCAGGCTCGGGGAGAGGTGCCAGCTGTGGTTGCTGTCGTTGCTGCCGTCCAGCGGCGTGAGCCACTGGTGATCCATGCGCAGGGTGGGGGTGAACTGCCACTGGCCCAGGCTGGCCACGTCGCCGAGCCAGACTCCGGCCCTGTCGGTACGGGCGCGGCTGAAGGGGGCGGACTGGCCGGGTTGGGGAATGCCGGCCTCCAGACTCAGCTTCTCCACCGGCCGCTCGTGGGTGGTGCGCTCGAGCTCGATGCCGTAACTGAGCTGATGGGCGAGAGGGCCGGTGGCGAGATCCCGGCGCACATCCAGCTCGGTACCGATCCTGTCTTCGGTGAAGGTGGCGAGCTCCCGTTCGCTGCGATAGCGCGGATAACCGCTCAGCAGATCGTTTTGCAGCAGGCTGCGCTTGTTGGCGGTGTTTTTCGAGTGATTGCCGTAGGCACTCCAGGTGAGGCTGTCGGCCAGTATTGTGTCGAGGTTGCTCGCCTCCCAGGCCAGCTTTCCCCCCTGCGTGCGTTGGCTGCCCTGCTCGTGGTACTGGCGCACCTGCCACTTGCCATCGGGCTGGGGCACTTCGCGCGGCCCCTGATCCCGTTCGGCGTTGTCCTCGAAGTAGTCGAGTTCGAGGCGCAGCAGATGATGTTCGTTCAGCTGGATGCGAGAGCTGGTGGAGGCGCTGAGGCCATCCAGATCCGCCGGGATGCGGCTCTCGTCGTAGTTGGCGGTCTCATGTCCCTGCCAGCCGGAGAGGCGCAGCAGGTGTTCGGTATCCCGTATCCGGGCGGCGCCGGTGGCGCTCAGCTTCTGCTTGTCACTGTTGCCATCGTGCAGCACCTTGCTGCCGAGATAGGCATCCTGGCCCTGAAGGTAATCTTCCGGCTGCTTGGTGCTGATGACGATGGTGCCGCCGATGGCATCGGAGCCATGGAGGGAGGAACCGGCTCCCTTGGCTACCTCTATCTGTTTGACATCGTCGAGATCGAAGCTGAAGCGGCCCACCTTGTCGTTGAGGTCGTCGGCGCCAAAACCGTCGCTGACCCGCACCCCGTCCTTGATGATGAGCACCCGGTTGCCGCCCATGCCGCGGATGATGATGTTCTGGGGGCGGCCGGCGGAGCCGGTCACCGAGACGCCGGGTTCGTTCTTGAACACATCGGTGAGCTCGGTGGCAACCTGGCGATCCAGATCCTCCTCCGTGATGACGGTGATGGAACCCGACACGTCGGAGAGCTTCTGCTCGATGCGCTGTCCCTTGACCACGATGGTTTCGCGCCCCTTGAGTTCGGGGGGCATGTCCGTTGTGTCGACCCCGGCGGGATCGCTGGCAGCCAGCGCCGTACCGGACAGCAGCATGGGCCAGTAGTGAAGAAGTCGAATTTTCATATTTGAGAATAATTATTATTTAAGCCTGAGGGCGCGGATTATTGCAGAGGGAGTCAAGCAGATCAATAAATGACAATCATTATCATTTTGTTTTTATGATATTGATCGAATTGAATTTTTTGAGAGTTAAATCAGTAAGGTGGTGGCATACGTTTGCGAATGACGCCATGAGAAACAGGAGGACGGGTGTGGTGCGGGCAAGAAAAAGCCCGCCATAGGGGCGGGCTCAAGGAGGTGGACTGGCGCAGATCAGGGGGCGCGGTAGAAGCGATTGAGCTCGTTCATCACCTGGATCAGGGTGCCCATGTCCGGGGTGCCGTGCTTGATGGGGCGATAGGTGTCGCGGTCCAGCAGCTCGAAGTCCCCCTGCTTGTTGAACTGGGTGATGGTGTTGCCCTGATAGATGGCGAAGTCATTCTGATCCCCCGCCAGCAGCCAGGTGCGTGTACTGGCTTCGAACAGGTTGCGCCCCGTGCTGTAGTCACGATAGGGGTTGCGTACACCCAGCATGTTCTTCATCAGGGTAGGTACCAGATCCAGGTGGCTGCTCGCCTGCGCCTGGGGCGCAGGTTCGGCACCAGGCCAGGCCAGCACCAGAGGGACCTGCACCTGATAGGTCGAGTAATTGCTGCCATAGCCCCAGCTGTTGCTCTGGGTCTCGTTGAACTCCTGACCGTGGTTGGAGGTGACCACGACGATGGTCTGATCATCAAGCCCCTGCAATTGCAGTTGGGTCAGCATCTGCTCCAGCAGTTGATCGGTATAGAAGACCGCGTTCTTGTAGCGGTTCTCCAGCTTCTGCAGGTTCTCGGGCCGATAGGCAGTGGCCGGGTTGAAGCGGGTCAACTCGGGCTGGAAGGGGCCCTTGATGCTGGCTGGCACCTGATAATCCCCCGGGCTAGAGAGATAGACCAGAGAGAACCAGGGTCTGTCCGCGGTGCGCGTGCCAAGCCACTGCTGCCAGTCATCGATGAGCCTGCGGTCATCGGTCTGGCGGGAGACGAAGACCTGCTTGCGCAGACCCGCAAGCAGACTTTGGCGATACTGCTTGGCATCTTCCAGTGCACCGAACAGGCCGAACTGGTAGTCCTGACGCAGCATCTCGTCGAACAGCACAGGGGGGCGCTTGTCGGCCCGGATGTCCCCGTAATAGTGGCCGGGCAGCCCGTAGAAGAGGCTGAACATCCCCATGGCTTCATCATTGCCACCACTCATGTGCTGGCGGAAATTGAAGTGGTTGTCCGCGTAGCGTTGCAAATTGGGCATGTTGATGTTGTTGAGCATGTCGGCTCGCAGGGAGTCGACCACCACCACCAGCAGGTTCTTGTGATCGCTGGGTGCGCTCACGCTGAGGGGGCGCAAGGGATAGAGCAGACGGTGCTCAGCGCTTCCCTGATCTTCGGCCTTCTTCTCATACTGCTCGAGGTCGAGCCAGCCATGCTTGGCCAGGAAGCTCCTGGCGGTCATGGGGTAGGAGAGGGGGAAGTTGGCGCGCTGCATGGTGATGGGTTGATACAGGGTCGCATCCGCCCAGCTGTTGACCAGATGGGTCAGGATGAAGCAGACCAGCAGGGCCAGTCCCACCTGATTGCCGTACTGGCGGCGTTTGCGCTTGTTGATCTTGCGCCACACATAGGCCGACAGCAGCAGTTGCAGCAGGAAGATGGCGGGCACCGCCACGAAGATGATGCTCCAGATAGAGCCCTCTTCGGTCTGCGCCTGATCCAGCAGCAGTTGCCACACCTGGCCATTCAAGTGGAACTTGAACAGCTGGAACACCTGGGTGTCGATAAGCAGCAGCACCAGAGCCAGGGTGGCGATGATGGATGAAATGAAGCGCAGCGGCTTCTCCCTGGGCAGGATGAAGCTCAAGGGGAAGATGGTCAGCAGATAGGTGACGAAGCTCAGGAACGAGAAATGACCTATCCAGCTGATGACGAGATAGGTCACGCCGAGCGTGGTCGACGGCCAGCTGATGGCGCCCAGGTAACGGGTCGAGATCAGCATGGCCAGGATGATGTTGAAGAAGGAGAACCAATGCCCCCAGGTGATCAGGCGAGAGACATTATCGCGATAGGGGTTGCCGGTTTCGACCATAATGATCCATCTGCTTGAAAAACATCAAAGAATGCGAAGAAACTCAGTGCGCATCGTGGCGATGGCCCACCGAGGCGGTGAGTGCCTGGATGAACTTCTCGGTGATCGCCTGGCGCTGGGCCGGGGCCATGCCGTTGATGATGTTGGTGGTCAGGTTGCCAAGGACCATCAGACTGAGATCCACCGGTGCCTTGTGTTTCTCCAGGGCGGTGATCAGGTCGTTCATCAGGGCGTCAAACTGCTCGTTATTGTACTTTGATACGATGGGCATAATCTTGGGTTCACCTCGGTTCAAAGCGCCTTATAATACTTCACCCTTTCGGCTAACACTATGGCTTTGTGACATGAGTCTCGATATCGACAAGATCATTCTTCACTCCCTGCGGGCGGGCAACGATGGCCAGCCCCACGCCGATACCCGCAGCCAGACCCTGCCTGCCGACGAGGCGGTACAAGGGCTGATGGCGGAGCTGCATCGCATCTACAACGGCAAGGGGGGAAAGGGCTTTGGCTTCTTCGCCGATCCCGAGGCCGCCGTCGCCGAGCTGGCGGAGGGGGAAGACGCCCCCAAGCAGCCTTCCCCCGCCTTTCGCATCGCCCTGGAGCAGCTGCTGGCGGAGCAGACCGAGTTCGTCCCCTTTTCCGTCAACCTGACCCAGATGCTGGTCAAGCAGCTGGTGGAGCATGCCCTGGACGAGCAGGGGGTGTTGCTGATTGCCAAGTACAACTATGTGGGGGTGGATTACCTGATGATCGCCCTGCTGGAAGGCAAGGAGAGCGTCACCGTGAGCGAGGCGCTGGAGCTGCGCCACATCCAGTACCTGGATATCGGCAAACTCAATCTGGTGGCCCGCATCGATCTCACCGAGTGGAAAACCCAAGGGGATTCGCGTCGTTATATCACCTTCAGCAAGGGCCGGGTCGGTCGCAAGCTGGGGGATTTCTTCATGGATCTGCTGGGGGCCCGGGAGGGCATGGATGCCAAGATCCAGAACAAGGGGTTGCTGCAGGCGGTGGACGATTACTGCGACAGCCGCCAGCTCGAACCGGCCGAGCGCAATGACTACAAGAAGCAGGTCTTCAAATATTGCACCGAGCAGGCCAGCGCCGGCGAGGAGATCGAGATCAAGGAGCTGTCGGCGGAATTGCCCGGTGATGGGGACCTCGATTTTTACAGCTTCATCGGTCAGGAGTACGAGCTGGAGGAGCGCTTCCCGGCGGACCGTTCCACCCTGCGGGGCTTGACCAAGTTTGTGGGCTCCGGTGGCGGCCTGACTCTGAGCTTCGAGCAGAAGTTGCTCAACAGCCGGGTCTTTTACGATCCCCAGACCGACACCCTGACCATCAGGGGAGTCCCGCCCAATCTCAAGGATCAATTGCTGCGCCAGTCGTAATGTGATCCAGCCGTCATTTCTTGCAAAAAGGCACCGGAGTCCGCTCCGGTGCCTTTTTATTTAAGGGGGTGATGTAGATGGAAACCACCTCAGTACTTTTGTTAACACATTGAACAAAATATCGGGAATGAAAGGGTTTTCAGTGGGGTGAAATCCCTTTCAATGACGTAAATTGATTTCCTTTCTGTAATTTAATTTCCATATCTTGGCAAAAATATGGGGATATCCCTTCCTAAGTCGCTGAAATAAGAAAATGTTTTCATAACTTTCTGGAAGAAAATACGTAATTGCATTTCAAAAATGCGAGGCGTGTCATGTGAGGCATTGACTGCTTGGGATAATATGCATCTGCACACAATGCTCTTACAGCGCGGAACTAATACAAGGAAAGGCTCATGAAAAAGAAATTGCTGTCATCCCTGATCGGTCTGGCTACCCTGGGCGTGGCCTGCTCTGCCACTGCTGCCATTGATGAAGGTCAGCTGACCATCTGGATCAACGGTGACAAGGGCTACAACGGCCTGGCCGAAGTCGGCAAGAAGTTTGAAGCCGAAACCGGCATCAAGGTCACCGTCGCCCACCCGGATCAGGTTGAAGTCAAATTCCAGCAAGCCGCCGCCACCGGCAACGGCCCGGACATCTTCTTCTGGGCTCACGACCGTTACGGTGAGTGGGTCAAGTCCGGTCTGCTGGTTCCCGTGACCCCGAATACCGCCACCAAGGCCAAGTTCGAGCAATTCGCCTGGGATGCCATGACCGTCGATGGCAAGACCTATGGCTACCCGGTCGCGGTAGAAGCCGTCAGCCTGATTTACAACAAGGATCTGTTGCCCAACCCGCCGAAGACCTTCGAAGAGATCGCCAAGATCGACGAAGACCTGAAGAAAAATGGCAAGCGCGCCATCATGTGGGCCTATGACACCCCCTACTTCAGCTACCCCCTGGTGGCTGCCAACGGTGGTTACGCCTTCAAGAAGACCGCCACCGGCTATGACGTCAAAGACACCGGCGTGAACAACGCAGGTGCCAAGGCCGGCGTCGGCTACATCTCCGAGATGATCAAATCCGGTCACCTGGAGAAGGGCATTGACTACGGTGTGATGGACGCCAAGTTCAACAAGGGCGAAGTGGCCATGATGATCAACGGTCCCTGGGCTTGGAGCAACCTGGACAAGAGCGGCATCAAGTATGGCGTAGCCCAGCTGCCGACCCTGAAAGGCAAGCCCGCTAAGGCCTTCGTTGGCGTACTGGGTGCCACCATCAACGCCGCCAGCCCGAACAAGGATCTGGCCATCGAGTTCCTCGAGAACTACCTGCTGACCGATGCCGGTCTGGCGCCGATGAACGCCGACAAGCCGCTGGGTGCCGTGGCCCTGAAGTCCTTCCAGAAGACCCTGGAAGCCGACCCCAACATCAAGGCCACCATGCTGAACGCCCAGAACGGCGAACCGATGCCGTCCGTGCCCGAGATGAGCCGTTTCTGGTCCTCCTTCGAAACCGCCCTCAAGAACATCACCTCTGGCCGTCAGGGTGTTGACGAAGCCCTGGATACCGCTGCCAAGCGTATCGTCCAGTAAGCATGCACTACCCGGGAGGCCTTCGGGCCTCCCACTCTCTCAATCTCTCTTGGCGCAATAAAGGTTAATTGGCATGGAAGTAGTACCTTCTATCGAATCCTATGCCGGTCCGAAGAAAGACAAGTACGTCTGGCTGAAATGGACCATGGCGGCACTGATCGCAGTGCTTAATGGTTATGCGGCCGTGATGATGTATGCCAGCGGCGAGTGGGTATTTGCCCTGCTCGATCTGGTGGTCGTCTCCGTCGGTCTCTATGTCTTCATGAACAAGAAGACCTATGCCCACCGTTATATTTTCCCCGGTGTGGCAGGCATGGTTGTTTTTATCATCTTCCCTCTTGCCTACACGATCGGCATCGCCTTCACCAACTATTCGGGATCCAACTTGCTCTCCCTTGAGCAGGCACGGGATTACCATCTGAAAAAAACCTACAAGGTGACCGGCGGTGAATTCGATTTCACCCTCCTGGGTGGTGAGAACAATCAGTTTCAGCTGCTGCTGAAACAGGACGACCAATCCTTTATCAGTCAACCCCTTACCTTGCTGAACAACAAGGCGCGTACCCTGGCCGTCCGTGAAGGACGGGTCCGTGACGAGCCCCAGGTTGTTCAGTTGCAACCCCTGGCCGGGGAGGCGACCGACAAGGCGGCGCCCATTCGTGCCATCGTCGATCACCGCACCCACCTGAGTGCCCTGGATGTGGTACTGCCCGAAGGCAATATCCATCTGACCCTGAGCAGCCTGCGCAAGTTCGCCGCCCAGAAACAGCTCTATACCCAGCTGGTCGACGGCGCCGTGCTCAAGTCCGGCGTCATGATCAAGGACAGCAACCTGCTGCGTGACAACCAGAGCGGCGAGCTGATGCAGCCCAACGGTGACACCGGCTTCTACCAGTACATCGATGCGGAAGGTCACTTCGTCGGCAAGGGCATTGCCCCCGGTTTCGTGGTGAGCGTGGGTTGGAAAAACTTCATGCGCATCATGACGGACCCGGGTATCCAGAGTCCCTTCATGCAGATCTTCGTCTGGACCGTGATCTTCTCCGCCTGTTCGGTGGCGTTCACCCTGGCGATTGGCATGGTGTTGGCGTGTCTGGTGCAGTGGGAGCAGCTCAGGGGGCGTGGTTTCTACCGGGTCATGCTGATCCTGCCCTATGCGATACCGGCGTTCATCTCCATCCTGGTGTTCAAGGGCTTGTTCAACCAGAACTTCGGTGAAATCAACCTGTTCCTGGAAGCGGCCTTCGGCATCAAGCCGGACTGGTACACCAATCCCTTCCTGGCCAAGGTGATGATCCTCATCGTCAACACCTGGCTCGGTTACCCCTACATGATGATCCTCTGCATGGGCCTGCTCAAGGCGATTCCGGAAGATCTCTACGAGGCGTCTGCCATGGACGGGGCGGGGCCGGTACAGAACTTCTTCAAGATCACCGTACCGCTCTTGATGAAGCCGCTGACACCGCTGTTGATTGCATCCTTTGCCTTCAACTTCAACAACTTCGTACTTATCCAGTTGTTGACGAACGGGGCGCCGGACATCATCGGGGCCACCACGCCGGCCGGGACCACCGACTTGCTGGTGAGCTACACCTACCGGATCGCGTTCCAGGGCTCGGGTGGTCAGGACTACGGTCTGGCCAGTGCCATCGCCACCGCCATCTTCCTCATCGTGGGTGCGCTGGCCTTGCTCAACCTGAAATTGTCCAAAGCCGACAAGCAACTGTAAGGAGGCTTCAACATGGCAATCGTACAACCCAAATCAGTCAAATACCGGGTGTGGGCAACCCACCTGGTGATGTGGGGCTTCCTGGCACTGATCATCTTCCCGCTGATCATGGTCATCGCCATCTCGTTCCGTAACGGCAACTTCTCGGTGGGGGAGATCATCCCCACCAATCCGACCCTGGATCACTGGAAGCTGGCGCTCGGAATGTCCATCACCAACGCCGATGGCAGCATCACGCCGCCGCCGTTCCCGGTGCTGACCTGGCTGTGGAACTCCATCAAGGTGGCGGGCATCACCGCCCTGATGATAGTGGTGCTCTCCACCACCTGTGCCTACGCCTTCGCCCGTCTGCGGTTCCGTGGCAAGTCCACCATCCTGCAGGGCATGCTGATCTTCCAGATGTTCCCGGCGGTGCTGGCACTGGTGGCCATCTACGCGCTCTTCAACAAGATCGGTGACTACATCCCCTGGCTGGGTCTCAACACCCACGGCGGCCTGATCCTGGCCTACATGGGGGGCATTGCCCTGCACGTCTGGACCATCAAGGGCTACTTCGAGACCATCGACTCTTCCCTGGAGGAGGCGGCGGCCATCGATGGCGCTACTCCGTGGCAGGCGTTCCGCCTGATCCTGCTGCCCCTGTCGGTGCCCATTCTGGCGGTGGTGTTCATCCTGGCCTTCATCGGCTCCATCACCGAGGTGCCCATGGCCTCCATCCTGTTGCAGGATGTGAACAATCTGACCCTGGCGGTCGGGGCTCAGCAGTACCTCTATCCGCAGAACTACCTGTGGGGTGACTTCGCCGCAGCCGCCGTGCTGTCAGGCTTCCCCATCACGGTCGTCTTCCTGCTCGCCCAGCGCTGGCTGGTGGGTGGTCTGACCGCAGGCGGCGTGAAAGGTTAACGGTTCATGGCCGGGGGAGCTGGCTCCCCCCGTCATCACGATTTGCAAAGATTCAAGAGCGGAGCTCGACATGGCTGAAGTAGTACTCAACAACGTTCGCAAAAATTACGACCCGGCTGTCCACAAGGACACCCTGCGCAGCATCAACCTCGACATCAAGGAAGGGGAGTTCATCGTCTTCGTCGGCCCGTCCGGCTGCGGCAAGTCCACCCTGCTTCGGATGATCGCGGGTCTGGAAGACATCACCAGCGGCGAGCTGACCATCGGCGGGCGCTACATGAACGACGTGCCGCCGGTGGAGCGCAACGTGGGCATGGTGTTCCAGTCCTACGCCCTCTACCCGCACATGAACATCTACGAGAACATGGCTTTTGGCCTCAAGCTCAAGAAGATGGACAAGGAGAACATCCACAAGCGGGTGATGCGCGCCGCCGAGATCCTGGGTCTCGAGCCTTTGCTGGACAGAAAGCCCAAGGCCCTTTCTGGCGGTCAGCGTCAGCGGGTGGCCATCGGCCGCTCCATCGTGCAGCAGCCGCAGGTGTTCCTGTTTGACGAACCGCTGTCGAACCTCGACGCCGCCTTGCGGGTCAAGATGCGTATCGAGATCGCCAAGCTGCACAAGGAGCTCAACTCCACCATCATCTACGTGACCCACGACCAGGTGGAGGCCATGACGCTGGCCAACCGCATCGTGGTGCTGAGCCCGCTCAAGGGCGAGGCGGCCACCAACCTGGAGCAGTTCGGCACCCCCCTCGAGCTCTACCACAACCCGGACAACAAGTTCGTGGCGGGCTTCATCGGCTCCCCCAAGATGAACTTCCTGGCGGGCGAGCTGGTGGAGATCGGCGAGCAGGAGTGCGTGGTCAAGCTCACCTCCGGCGATACCGTGCGTGCCCGGGTGGATGCCCGTCGCGGCGCGGTGGGTGACAAGGTGGAGCTGGGCATTCGCCCCGAGCACCTGGTGCCGCTGGGTCATGCCCATGCCGACAGCCGCGTGAGCGGCGTGGTGCAGGTAGCCGAACACCTGGGGGCAGAATCCTTCGTCTACATGGACGTGGATGGTCACGACTTCACCGTCAAGGCGAGCTCCGACATCGACGTGGCCACCGGCCAGGAGTACAGCGTCGGCATCCCGGCCGAAGCCTGCTACCTGTTCGATGCCAAAGAACAGGCGTTCCCGCGCACGGCCAAATATATCCGCGCCTGAGAGGGCGAGAGTGCCAGGTTTTCCTTTCTATACGTTCAATGCCTTTTGCCGGTCGCAAGACCGGCTTTTTATTGCCCGTCATCCGAAGCCCGGGTTCCGGCCAGCGGGTGCGGCTGGCCGGGGCCCGTCTACTGCCCGTGCTTGTCTGACTCGAGGGCGGCGGTGACGTCCGGCACGAAGTGCTGGCTGGTGAGCGGCGGGCGCTCATAGCCTTCGGTCTTGATGGGGGGCAGGGTGATGGGCTCGTAGTGGATCGCCTCGTAGGGCACCTTGCCAAGGAGGTGGGAGATGCAGTTGAGGCGGGCGCGGCGCTTGTCGTCGGCGTCCACCACGAACCAGGGGCAATCCTCGGTATCCGTGTAGGTGAACATGTCATCCTTGGCGCGGGAATACTCCACCCAGCGGGAGCGGGACTGCAGATCCATGGGGCTGAACTTCCAGCGTTTGATGGGGGTGTTGATGCGCTCCTTGAAGCGTTTCTCCTGCTCTTCGTCGCTGACCGAGAACCAGTATTTGATGAGGGTGATGCCGGAGCGGATCAACATCCGCTCGAATTCGGGGCAGGCACGCAGGAATTCGCGATACTCGTCGTCGCTGCAAAAGCCCATCACCCGTTCGACCCCGGCCCGGTTGTACCAGGAGCGATCAAACAGCACCATCTCGCCCGCCGAGGGCAGGTGCGCCACGTAGCGCTGGAAGTACCACTGGGTACGCTCCCGATCCGAGGGGGCGGGCAGGGCGGTGACCCGGCAGACCCGGGGGTTGAGGGGTTCGGTGATCGCCTTGATGACGCCCCCCTTGCCCGCGGCGTCGCGCCCCTCGAACAGCACCACCACTTTGAGCCCCTCCTGCTTGACCCACTCCTGCAACTTGACCAGCTCCTCCTGCAGGTGGGCGAGGTGATGTTCGTAGGTCTTCTTGTCCAGACGGGGGCGTTTCTTGCTCTTTTCCTTGGCCATCATCCTCTCCTTGGTGACTCCTCGTTGTGAGTCTCTCCAGCTTGCACCAGGCGGGCACCCCTGCCAAGGGTGGCGTGTTACACTGCCGCCTCATCAGCCGCTGGCAACAGAAAAACAGGAAAGCCAGTTTCATCGCCGCTGGCAACAGGAGAAAACATGAAGCAGTTTATGGAGATAGCGGGCCGCCGCATGGCCTATCTGGACGAGGGGCAGGGTCCGGCACTGCTCTTTGGCCACAGCTACCTGTGGGACAGTGCCATGTGGGCACCGCAAATCGAGGCCCTCAAGGGGCAGTATCGCTGCATCGTGCCCGAGCTTTGGGGTCACGGGGATTCCGATGTGCTGCCCGAGGGGCCCTGCACCCTTGCGACCCTGGCCCGGGATCACCTGGCGCTGCTCGATGCCCTTGGCATCGACGAGTGCGTGCTGGTGGGGCTCTCCATCGGTGGCATGTGGGGCGTGGAGCTGGCGCGCATGGCGCCTGCTCGCCTCAAGGGCCTGGTGCTGATGGACAGCTTCGTCGGCCTTGAACCCCAGATCACCTGCGAGCGCTATCTCGGCATGCTGGCGATGATCGAGCAGGTCGGCGCCGTTCCTGCGCCCATCGCCGATCAGGTGGCGCCGCTCTTCTTCGCCCATCAACCGGACGCGGCCCTGATGGCCGGTTTCAAGGCCCGGCTGGCCCAATGGCCCGCCGACAAGGTGGCGAGCCTGGTGGCGGTGGGGCGCAGCTTCGTGACCCGGGAGGATCGCATCGACTGGCTCGAAGAGATGAGGCTGCCCGCACTGGTGATGACGGGGTGCGAGGACAAGGCTCGCCCTGTGCTGGAGGGGTATCTGATGGCCGAGGTGCTGGGGTGCCCGTTCAGGGAGATCCCGGGGGCTGGTCACATCTCGACCTTGGAGAACCCCGCGTTCATCAACCAGGCGCTCGCCGAATTTCTCGCCGAAGTGGCAGGGTGACGCTGCGCCGGATAGCCGTAAAAAAGGAGCCATGGGCTCCTTTTTTGTTGTCCAGTCCGGATGGGGCTACCAGATGTAGCCCACCCCGAAGCCTGCATAGAGTTCTCCCTGATGCTGGACGATGGGGCTGTCCGCAATGTCATCGTCGTAGCGCTCGTAGTTGATGCCAAAGCCGCCAATCCAGTTGGCGCTGAAGCGATAGCTGCCGATGAGGGAGACCATGGGGGAGAGGGTGGTGCCCGTGTTCCACGCCGGCCTGTCCGCCCTCGCTTCGTCTTGCGAGACAACGCCGAAGTAGTAGTTGGCGAGGTTGTGGCTGCGCAGCATCACGCCGGCTCCCGGCATCAGCAGCAGGGGGCCGCGGATGATGGGGAAGTTGGCCCACAGCATCAGCTTCTGACCGTTGCTGGTACCGGTCACATCCGTGGTGGCCCGCACGCTCCAGAGGGCGTAGGGAGTGATGAGATCGGCCCCAACACCGGCCTCGAACTGCCCCTTGCGCTTCTCCATGCCATGGAGGAAGGGATCGTCGTCCGGGTCCAGGTTGCCAAAGCGCATCCGGCCGAAGGAATAGGTCGAGAGGTTGCCATCCCGGCTCAGGTAGTAGCGGGCCCGATCCCCCAGATACATCAGGTTGTCACCAAAATAGAGGGCCCCCGGGATGGGCATCAGGGTATCGTCCTGGTGTTGGTAACGGGCCTGACCGCCGATGACGGCCCCGCCCAGCACCAGCCCCTTGGGAATGGTGCTGTCAGGGCTGTCGCTGGAGAAGGCGCTGAGGGCCCCGATATCGAGGTCTGCCCGGACGGGAGAACAGAACAGCAGTGCCAGAAAGGCACCCAGAGAGGCATGGCGCAGGGCAGGGAGTGGGGGCATGACAGAGCCTTGTCGGTGGGTGGGCGTGGGAACGAATCAGACCGGCGTAGCAAGTCAAACGGATGTCGGTTTTCAATTAAACCCGACAAGGCAAGCATGAGCCAGCGTCACGGAGGTGCTGCTGGTGGCCGGTATCTGGAAGGGGCGAGACCCGGCCTCGCCCCTTGCCAGGGTCAGGGGGCGGGGCGGGGGAGATCTTCCCGCTTGGGCCAGGCATTGAGCACCGCTTTGACCAGGGTGGCGAGGGGAATGGCGAAGAAGACGCCCCAAAAGCCCCACAGACCGCCAAACACCAGCACGGCGATGATGATGGCCACCGGGTGCAGGTTGACCGCCTCGGAGAAGAGCAGGGGGACCAGCAGGTTGCCGTCGAGGGCCTGGATCACGAAATAGGCCACCATCAGCCAGGCGAAGTCGGGGGTCAGCCCCCACTGGAACAGGGCCACCATGGCCACCGGCACGGTCACCGCGGCGGCACCGATATAGGGGATGAGCACGGAGAAGCCCACCGCGACCGCCAGCAGGGCGGAGTAGCGCAATCCCATCAGGGCGAAGGGCACATAAGTGGCGATGCCGACGATGACGATCTCGATCACCTTGCCGCGGATGTAGTTGATGATCTGGTCGTTCATCTCCACCCAGACCCGGTTCACCAGGGTGCGGTTGCGGGGCAGGAAGCGGCGCAGGCCTCCCATCAGCACCTGTTTGTCCTTGAGCATGAAGAAGACCATCAGGGGCACCAGGATGGCGTAGATGAGGATGGCCACCACGTTGATGAGGGAGCTCAAAGAGGCGCTCACCAGTTGTTCGCCGCCGGTCAGGATGCGCTGGCGAATGTTGTCGATGATGGTTTCCACCAGGCTGACGTCGATGATCTCGGGGTATTTTTCCGGCAGGGTGCGGACATAGTCCTGGGCATGGGCCAGCATGGCGGGGGCCTCCTTGGCCAGGTTGACCCCCTGGCTCACCAGCGTCGGGATGAGGCCCAGCAGCATCAGGGTCGTCACCGTGATGAACAACAGCAGGACCAGGCTGGTAGCGACGGTGCGAGAAAGGCCGCCTCGTTGCAGGCGACTCACCGGCCACTCCAGCAGATAGGCCATCACCAGGGCCACCAGCAGCGGTGCCAGCAGATCCCCAAACAGCCAGAGCACGGCAAAGCAGAAGACCAGCAGCAGGAAGAGGGTGACGGCATCGGGGTCGGAAAAACGGGTCTGATACCAGCGCTTCAATACATCTAACATCGAGGCTTCCTTGAATGGCGGCTCACGGGGTGGGTGGCATGGGCTCGGGGGCGAGCAGGGCGTCCCGAGGGGGACGGGCAACGACGAGCAGCAGGGAGAGGCGGGCAGCTGACTCTTCCCGGGTCTGGACATGGTGACCCTGACGGCGCAGATAGGCGGGAATGTCCTGCCGGGAGCCTGCATCCCCGAGCTGGATGCACACGGATTGACCGGGCCGGGCCTGGCGCAACCAGAGCTTGAGCCGGATGAGGGGCTCGGGACAACGCCAGGGGGTCAGGTCGAGCTGTTCCATGAGAACTCCATCTCGTGCGTGGCGGTCATTATGGCCGTGATGAGAGGATGAAACAACGCTTGTGGGCCTTGAATGGCAAGGGTATTCTGCCGATGCCCGCTGGGGTCTGATTGGAGATAGAGATAACGTGGCACGTTTTTCCCCCCTGATAGCATCGCTTCCCCTGTTGGTCACCCTGATGGGGGCGACCTTCCACGCCCAGGGGAGCAACCAGTTGCCCGACATCGGTACCGCCGGGGTCGCCGCACTGCCCATCGAGCAGGAGGTGCGCTATGGCAACGCCTTCATGCGTTTTGCCCGGGCGGGCCTGCCCATCATCGATGACCCCGTGCTCAACGAATACATCGACGATCTGGGCCAGCGGCTGCTGACCAATGCCGACGGGGTGCGCTTCCCGTTCACCTTCTTCCTCATCAATGATCCCAGCATCAACGCGGCGGCCTTCCTCGGTGGCCGGGTCAAGGTGCACACCGGCCTCTTCCTTTACGCCGAGAGCGAGAGCGAGCTGGCCTCGGTACTGGCCCACGAAATCACCCACGTGACCCAGCGTCACATCGCCCGTTACATGGAGGCACAGGCGAGCAGCTCCGCCATGACCCTGGCCGGCCTGGTGGGCTCCATTGCACTCG
Organism: Aeromonas sp. ASNIH8; assembly: GCF_002919855.1. Lineage (NCBI taxonomy): Bacteria > Pseudomonadati > Pseudomonadota > Gammaproteobacteria > Aeromonadales > Aeromonadaceae > Aeromonas > Aeromonas sp. ASNIH8. The sequence continues at coordinate 27,608 of NZ_PQLN01000059.1, forward strand.
CGGTGATCAACCCCACCGCTGGCATCGCGGCCTTGCAGACCACGCTTGGTTTGTCGATGCAGTCGGCCATCAACTACACCCGGGACAACGAATACGAGGCGGATCGCATCGGCATGAAGACGCTGTATGACGCCGGGTTCGATCCCATGGGCATGGCCAACTTCTTCCAGAAGCTGGCGGCGGAGTACCGCTATGCCAGCAAGCCGCCGGAGATGCTGCTGACTCACCCCCTGCCGGAGACCCGGATCAGCGAAGCCCGTGCCCGGGCCGGGAGCTATGGCGCGCGCGCCCTGCCGCCGAGCCTGGACTTCTGGCTGGCCAAGGTGCGCATCCAGGTGCGCTATGGCACCGAGACGCCCCAGGCGCTGCTCACCTACTTCGACAGCCGCCTGCAGAAGGGGGATTACCCCCTCAAGGATGCCGCCATCTATGGCAAGGCGCTGGCCCTGTTGCAGCTCAAGCGCACCGACGAGGCCGACACCCTGATGCAGGAGCTGGCGACTCGTCACCCGGAGGATCTCTTCGTGGTGGATGCCCTGACCGACATCGATCTCGCCAAGGGGCGCAGCGCCCAGGCCATCGCCAGACTGGAGCGCTTCCGCACCCGGATGCCGGACAACGAGGTGGTGGTGGTGAACCTCGGCAACGCCTATCTGGAGGGGGGCAACTACAAGAAGTCCATCGCCATCCTGGACCCTTATGCCCGGGAGCACGACGAGAACAGCCTGGCCTGGAGCCTGCTGTCGGACGCCTACCGCAAGGCGGGCAGAATGACGGACCTGCACATGGCGCGGGCTGAGACCCTTTCCCTGCGCGGGGACTACCAGGCGGCCATCGACGAACTGATCGTGGCGCGGGGCACCACCAGTGACAAGCTGACCCTGGCCCGCATCGAGGCGCGTATCACCCAGCTGGAGCGGGCCAAGAAGGATCTGGACAGCCTCAAGGGCTGAGTCCGGAGCGGGTTGATGGCAAGCGGGGTGCTCCTTTGGGGGCACCCCGCCTTGTTTTGCAGGCTAAAATAGGGCCTTTCATCGGTTTCAACGCATCTTGATGATGAAGACATGAATGTGATGGATGGCTCTGCTATTGGGCGCTCGCTAGGCGGCGTTTTATCTCGCCTATCTTCTGCTCGTCCAGCTCCCCCACCAGGGTCTCCAGCAGCGTTCCCCTGGCATCAAGCAGATAGCTGGTGGGCAGCGCCCCGGGCCTTGGGAACGGGAGGCGGGCGTCGTCATCCGGGATCATCAGGGGAACCCTGATGGCGTGGCGCTGTGCCAGCTCGGTCAGTTCGGCGGGGGAGGCGGGGTCATAGTTGATGGCGATCACCCGGATCTGGCCTTCCTGGTGCAATGTTGCCAGCAAGGGCATCTCCCGCAGGCAGGGGGCGCACCAGGGGGCGAAGTAGTTGACCAGCAGCGGTTTGCCACCGAGATCCGCGAGGCTGACCTTCTTTCCCGCGCCGTCGGTGAAGTCGGGTGCCGGGCTGCAGGCCCCCAGCAGGGTTGCCACAATCAGCCAACAGATCCGTTTCATTTCCATAGCCTTCCCGCTTACCCTGACCATCCGTTTCCCCTACAATAGCGCCATTTCTTGTCCCATCTTGCGATTAATCAGGGAGTTATCATGAGCGAGACCCAAATCTACCACAATCCGCGCTGCTCCAAGAGCCGTGAAACCCTGGCCTTGCTGGAACAGCACGGGGTCGCCCCCGAGGTGGTGCTCTATCTGGAGCAGGCCCCGAGCGAGGCACAGATCCGCACCCTCCTGAGTCAGCTTGGCTTCACGGATCCCCGACAGCTGATGCGCACCAAGGAAGAGCTCTACAAGGAGCTGGGGCTCGGCGAGGTGAGCGGCGATGACCTCATTCGTGCCATGCACCAGCACCCCAAGCTCATCGAGCGCCCCATCGTCATCAAGAACGGGCAGGCCCGCATCGGTCGTCCGCCCGAGCAGGTGCTGGAGATCCTCAAGTGACCACCCGCTTCGCTCGCCTGCTGACCCTGGCCGGTTTTTTCGGCCTGCTGGCCTGGGTGCTGCTCTGGCATCTGTGGCTCTCGCCCCACCCGGATCTTGCCCCCTGGCTGTTGCCGGTGATCTGGACGGTGCCGCTGCTCTTCCCCCTCAAGGGCATAGTGCAGGGCAATCCCTACACCCACGCCTGGGGCAATTTCGTGCTGATGCCCTACTTCCTGCACGCCCTGACCCTGATCACCACGGATGAGGGGGAGCGGTGGTTGGCGGTGGTGGAGCTGGTGCTCACCACCCTGGCGTTTGTGGGCACCATCTATTACGCCCGCCTGCGCGGCCGCGAGCTGGGGCTGAGTATCCGCAAGAAGGAAGGCTGAGCCCCTCCCTGTCCGCCTGCTGGCGGGCAGGGTATGTGTCTGAAACCGACGCAAGCCAGCGAATGGCATCTGGCGGTATCGCCCCGAAGTGGCTTGCTTATCTCTTTGATTAATTTATGGATATTGATCGCTGATTGGCAGGGAAGCGCCTCTGTTGGCAGATCTGTCACCTGGCTTGCCAGTCTCAGTCAGCCCCTGTTATGCAAAAAGGGATACGCTTGTGTTTTCACTGGACTCGAGTGAACCATGTGACAATCCTGCGTTCTCCCCTGTTGCACAAGACCCTGCTGGCCCTGACCGTCTCCCTCTCCGTCAGTTCCCTCGCCGATGCCTGTACCCGCGCCGTCTATCAGGGGGAGGGAGCGCTGGTGGTGACCGGTCGTACCATGAACTGGCGCAGCGCCATGCCGACCAATCTCTGGGCGCTGCCCCGTGGCATCGCGCGGGAAGGGGAGGCCGGCGCGCACTCCATGACGTGGACGTCGCGCTACGGCTCCGTGGTGGCGGCAGGCTTCGATGCAGGCACCGCCGACGGCATGAACGAGAAGGGGCTGGTGGCCAACCTGCTCTATCTGACCGAGTCCGAGTATGTGACCCCGAGCGACAAGGATCCGCGCAAGACTCTCTCCATCTCGCTCTGGGCCCAGTACGCGCTGGACAACTTCGCCACCGTGGCCGAGGCGGTCGAGGCCCTGTCGAAGGAGGAGTTCTATGTGGTGCCCACCCTGACCCCGGATGGCAAGCCGGGCCAGCTGCACCTCTCCCTCTCCGATGCGAGCGGCGATTCCGCCATCTTCCAGTACGTGGGGGACAAGCTGCAGATCTACCACGACCGCAGCTATCAGGTGATGACCAACTCGCCGACCTTTGACAAGCAACTGGCCCTCAACGACTACTGGGAGGAGATTGGCGGTCTCACCATGCTGCCCGGCACCAACCGCTCGGCGGACCGTTTTGCCCGCGCCTCCTTCTACATCAAGACCCTGCCAAAGACCGACCAGGCCAACGAGGCGGTGGCCGGGGTGATGAGCGTGATGCGCAACGTCTCGGTACCCTTGACATCCTCCCCCACCTTAGCGCTTCGCGTCACAGGAGGGGGATTCCCATTACTGGGTGATAGCTGCTCGCGCAGTACCGGGTTCCTGCTTCATCGGGCGGCCTGATTGCACCGCGCCTCCACAGGCTAAAACGGCGTGTCCCGCCGCTAAAATATTGCGAGCGCCATTCACATCGGCGTTCGCCTCATAACCACACGCAGCGCATTTAAACTGGCTTTGCGTCTGGCGGTTATCCTTCGCAGTATGCCCACAACAGGCGCACTGCTGGCTGGTGTAGGCCGGGTTTATCGCCAACACCTGACCACCTCGCCATGCCTGCTTGTATTCGAGCTGGCGGCGCAGCTCAAACCAGCCCTGATCTAATATCGAACGATTCAGCCCTGATTTTGCCCGGACGTTGCGCCCCGGCTGGCTGGTCGTGCCCGCTGCTGATTTTGACATGCTGGCAACCTTCAAATCCTCAATGACGATCATCGCGTGGTTTTTGCTGATAGTCGTTGTGACCTTGTGAAGGTAATCGCGGCGGGTGTTGGCGATATGTGAGTGCAGCCGCTGGATCTTGGCTTTTTGTTTCTTCCAGTTGCTGCTGAACTTTACCTTTTTGCTCAACTGGCGTTGGAGCCTTGCCAGCTTGGTCTGATTGGTTTTGAAGCTGTTGACGGGCTCAAACACCGTGCCGTCTGACAGGGTTGCGAGCTTGGCGATCCCCGCATCTAGCCCGACCATTGAGCCGGAGGGGTGAATTGGCTCAAGCGTCTCCTGCTCGACCTGAAAGGAGATATACCAGTGCCCGGCTGCTTGGCTGACGGTCGCGTTTTTAATTTTCCCTTCAACTGGCTGGGACTGACGGAACTTGACCCACGCCAGCCCGGCAGGCAGC
>NZ_PQLN01000006.1:0-78522 GCF_002919855.1 Aeromonas sp. ASNIH8
GGCACGGGGTCGTTTTTTGCCATCGGTTTCGTGGCCCTGGCGGGCTTTGGCATGGCGCGGGCCACCGCCCACACCAAGCTGCTCAACTTCACCTCCAACATCGCTTCTCTGCTCTTTTTCACCCTGGGGGGCAAGGTGGTGTGGAGCGTGGGGCTGTGCATGGCGCTGGGGCAGTTCATCGGGGCGCGCATGGGCTCCAAGCTGGTGCTCAAGAAAGGGGTGAAGCTCATCAAGCCGCTGCTGGTGACCGTCTCCCTGGTGATGTCCGCCAAGCTGGTGTGGAGCCAGTACCCCGAGCTCTTTGCCTGGTTGGGCTGAGCCGGTACCCCCATGACGAGGGCCCGATCGCAGATCGGGCCCTCTTGCGTTTCAGCCCAGTGCCGATAGTTGCCGGAAATGGGCTTGCAGCGCTTGCACCAGGCGGGCAATGCGATCGCGCTTGAGGCTGTTTGGCCGATAGACCAGGTGGAGCGGGCGGCCCAGTCCCGGCAGGGGGCGTGCCTGTGTCCCCTGCTCACCCACCAACGCCAGCAGGCCGGCGGGCAGGAGCACGGGGCCAATGCCTGCCTTGGCCAGTTCGATCAGCGCCAGGTAGGAATCGAGCTCCATGGCGGGGATAAGCCCGAGGGCGGCCAGGGGCTCGCGCAGATAGCGGTTGGAGGGGTTCTCCAGATCCATGGTCAGGATCTTGCGCACCTTGCCCTGCATCCCCTGACTCACGTCGCCTTCAGTCAGTTGCTTGCTGGTCACAGTTTCTTGCAAGGCGCTCTGGTGATCCGGCTGCGCCGCCTCATCCAGAGCGTCCCCCACCAGATAGAAGGGCTCCTCCAGCAGCCGTTCGGCACACAGCCCATGGCCCGGCGGCAGGCGACCGGCGCAGATCCCGAGCAGGGCATCCCCGCCGCGCACCCGGGCCAGAATGACCGGGGTGTGGTGGGTAGAGAGGGCAATGTGGGGATCCCGTTCAAGGTAGGTGTGCATGAAGCGGGCGAGGTAGCCCGCCAGCAGGGTTTCGGAGCAGGCGATGGACAGAGGGGTCTGATCCGTGAGGATCTGGCTGTCCGCCAGCACCCCCTTCATTTCGGCGAGGCTCGGGGCTACCCGGGCGAGCAGTTCACGGGCCTGGGGAGTGAGGCGGATATGACGGCCATCCGGCTCGATGAGCTTCTTGCCAAGGCGCTGCTCCAGCTGGGCGATGCGCTTGCTGACCGCCGACTGACTGATATAGAGGCGGCTTGCAACCTTGGCCATGGTGCCCTCGCTTGCCAGCAGGCAGAGTGTCTCCAGCCCTTCCAGTAACATGCGTCCTCCCTCCTCGTGTGTTGGACGCGGTTACCTTAGGGGCTGGTGGCATCAGGGGCAAGTACCGTTTGCGGCCCTTGATAGCGGCCAGCGCCACGCCTTGACGGGGGGCGCGAAGATCACCAGGTTGCCGATGAGGCTCACCACCACGCCGACGATGGAGACCGTCTGCCAGACAAAGCCTTCATAGAAGGTGGAGAGGGTGAGGGCCACCAGGGGGAAGAGCACGGTGGCGTAGGCCGCCTTGCTGGCACCGATGCGCCCCACCAGGGTGAGGTAGGCGGTGAAGGCTATGACGGAGCCGAAGATGGCCAGATAGACCATGGCGGCGAGGTAGCGCGGGTCGGTGGGCAGGGTGAGTGACTGACCGAGTACCGTGACCCAGCCCAGCAGCAGCGCCACGCCGTAGACCATGCCCCAGGGTACCATCTGTAATACGTGATAGCCCTGGCGCTGTCCCCGGGCGGAGACCAGGTTGCCCAGGGAGAAGCAGAGAGTGCCGGCGCAGGCAAAGAGCAAGCCCTTCCAGCCGTTTGCACCCAGTTGCGCATCCGCCAGCACCGGCCAGAAGAGCAGCAGGGTGCCAAGCAGCCCCAGCAACGATCCTTGCAGCCAACGCAGGCCCGGTCGTTTACCTTCGAACAGCCAGAGATTGAGGCCGTTGAAGATGCTGGCGCTGGCGAAAATCACCGCCGACAGGCCGCTCGGGATATAGAGGGTGGCGTGGTAGAAACAGAGGAAGTTGGTGGAAAAGAGCAACGCACCGAGCAGGGCAGCATAACGCTGGCCCGCCCAGGGCAGGCGCGGAAACTTGCCGCTCACCGTGAGCAGGGCGAACAGGGCCAGGGCCGCCAGGGCGAAACGATAGAGCACCGAGACCTCGATGGGGATGGGGCCGAGCTGCCAGGCGATGGCAATCCAGGTGCTGCCCCAGATGAGGATGGTGGAAACATAGAGCATCAGATTCATGGTGTGATCCCATCAAGAGAAGATGATGTGATCAGCATGAACCGTGAGGCGGGGGGCCGGCTTGCACCATCTTGCGGTTTTTTCAACGGAGGCGCAGCCTTTGACCATGAGGCGCGATAAGATGGCGACAGGAAAGGGGCGGCAAGTGCCAGAGAGGGACGCAAGCGTGCAGCATGCCATGCAGCAGACAAGACAGGCAGGGGTCTTTGATGCCCTGGTGAGCACCGGTGCCAGGCTGGAGGACTCCTGCTGGCTGGAGCCCGGACTCGGGGTGGCGAGCTGGTGCAACCGCTACGATCAGACCCGCTACCACAAGCCGGGCAACCACACCATCAGCGTCTACCTGCAGGGGGGCGAGCAGACCGAGCGGCTGGACGGCCCCGGTGGCCATGGCGGTGCCGGCAAGGTGTGCATCATGCCGGATCACCACAGGTCCGAGTGGCTGGTGCGCGAGGAGTTTCGCTTCTTCCACCTCTACTTCACCCCCGCCCACTTCACCCGTATCGCCGAGCAAGCGTGCGACAAGGAGGGGCGTCATCTGCAACTGGAAGACAAGACCTTCATCGACGATCCCCAGGCGGCGGCCCTGGTGCAGGGGCAATTGATGAAGCTGGACTGGCAGCACGGCATCGATCGCATGGCGCTCTCCCACGGTGCCTGGATGCTGATGTTGCACGCCTATCGCCATCACACCCGCGAGGCCCCGGCGCTGCCGGAGGTGCGCGGCGGCCTGGCCCCGGCCGTGGTGCGCCGGGTGCAGGAGTATCTGCAGGCTCACCTGGCCGAGCCGATCACTCTGGGAGAGCTCGCCCGGGAGGCGGGTCTGAGCGAATACCACTTCGCCCGGATGTTCGGGCAGAGCCTGGGCTGTCCGCCCCACCGCTACCTGCTCGGGCTGCGGCTCAAGCGGGCCAAGCAGTTGCTGGCGGGAAGCGAGCCTCTGGCCAGCATCGCCGCCCAGTGCGGCTTCTCCTCCCAGGCCCATTTTGGTAACCGTTTTCGGGAGGCGTTCGGCCTGAGCCCGGGCCAGTGGCGAGCCCAGTTGTCATTCTCCTGTCACAGATAACCCTGAGACTCTGGGCAAAAGAGGTGTACCCTCTGTCTCTTGTCCATTGAAAGGAATGCCCATTGAATCATCGCAAACGTCAGACCCGCACTCGCCATCTCTGGTTCAACCACTGGAATGCCCCCCTCTATCGCGCCACCCAGCCGACGCCGCCCGAACCGCTCGTTCCTCACAGTTCCCGCTGAAAACGCCGTTACCCGATAGGATTTTTCCGGCAACTTTGCCACTATTGCGCCATCAGGATGGACTGGATATGGCCGCATGTTTCTGGAACGCATTGAAGTCAAAGGTTTTCGCGGAATAAATCGCCTCTCCCTCGGGCTGGACAACACCACTGTGCTCATCGGCGAAAACGCCTGGGGCAAATCCAGCCTGCTGCGGGCCCTCTGGTGTCTACTGGGGGATGCCGAGCCCTATCAATTTGGTCAGGATGATTTTCACCGGCCCGAAGATCCCGAGCTCGAACCCTCGCGCACGCTGCAACTGGTGCTCACCTTCAGCGAGTATCGTCCCCAGATGTGCCAGCACTCACGCCGTCTGGCCCGCCTCGGGGCGGCCTGGATCCCCCACAAGGACAAGTTCCACCGGGTGCATTATCGTGCCAGCGCCGAGTTGCAGGACGATGGCAGCGTGCTCACCACCCACGACTTTCTCGACGGCATCGGCAAGAGCCTGGCCATCGACAACAATGAGGCGCTGGTGCGTCTGCTCATTACCATGAACCCGGTGTTCAGGCTGCGGGATGCCCGTACCGCCCGGGAGGGCATCGAGCGGCTGCCCTGGGGGGATCTGTGCGAGCAGCGGCTGGACGAGCTGGCCGGCAAGCTCACCGACGAGCCCCAGCGCATCGGCGAGCCAGAACTCAAGGAGGCGCTGCAGGCGGTGCAGCAGTTGATGGAGCACTACTTCAGCGCCCTGGCGCCCATCAAGCACAAGCCTCGCAGCCAGCGGGATATCGTCAATCGCCCCATGACCCTGCGCAATCCCGGCAACCTGCAGGTGCTGCTGCGCAATGCGGATAACCGGGCGCTGCAACTGGCCATGGCGGGCATGGCGGCCATGCTGCTCCACGCCCGGGGCAACCGGGAGCTGGAGGAGGGGGCCAGACCCATATTGATGCTGGAAGACCCAGAGAGCCGCCTGCATCCCACCATGCTGGCCCTGGCCTGGGGTCTGCTGGAGCAGTTGCCCGGCCAGAAGCTGCTCACCACCAACTCGGGGGACCTGCTCTCCTCCTTGCCCCTCAATCAGGTGCGTCGTCTGGTACGCCGCCAGCAGGACATCCTCTGCCATCAGTTGGGAGGGGAGCGCTACAGCAGCGACGATCTGCGCAAGATTGCCTTCCATGTGCGCATCAACAGGCCCATGTCGATGTTTGCCCGCTGCTGGCTGCTGGTGGAAGGGGAGACCGAGATCTGGCTGCTCTCGGAGCTGGCCCAGATCTGCGGCTACAGCCTGCGGGCGGAGGGGGTGCGCATCATCGAGTTCGCCCAGTGCGGCCAGGCTCCCCTCATCAAGGTGGCCCGGGACTTTGGCATAGAGTGGCACCTGCTCACCGACGGTGACGAGGCGGGCGCCAAGTATGCGAGCTCCGCCCGCTCCCTGCTCAAGGGGGAGCGCGAGCGGGATCGGCTGACCCAGTTGCCGGCGGCAGACATAGAGCACTACCTCTACCAGAACGGGTTCGAGGGGGTGTTCCGGCGCGAGGCGGGGGTCGGGGGGCGCTCCACCCTCAACGCCGGGCGCATCATCGCCAAGGCGATCCACCATCGCAGCAAGCCAGGCATGGCCCTGGCGGTGGTGGAGGAGGCGGAGCGCCTCGGCAGCGAGCACATTCCCCCTGTGCTCAAGCAGATGTTTGCCCGGGTGGTTGCCCTTGCCCGGGGACAAAGCTGACCGGCGACGTTGGGAAGACGGAGGGAGTTTGGATATACTCCCTGCCTCTTGTCCTTCCTTACCCTGTGATGGGTGCACCCGCACCCGGACTGCTGCCGGAGACCCTATGTTCGTCCAACTTCCTTTTTGGCTCTTTCCCCTGACCGGTCTGATGGCCCTGGGGGCCCTGATCGCCGTGGGGCTCGTCCTGTGGCGCGGGGATCTCTGCCCGGGCCAGCGCTCGCGGATCACTACCCAGCTCTTCTCGGTCTGGGTGATCACCGGGCTCTCTCTGATGCTGGCGGTGGAGGCCAAGGTTGCGGGCTGGCTCATCTGGAGCGGGGGGGCCGCCCTGGTGCTCGGTATCGTGCTCTCCCTAGTCCAGTCTCGCCTGGAGGGCAAGCGCGCCATCCCCGCCACCCTGCTGTGGTTGCCCGCCATGCCGCTCGCCCTCTACGGGCTGGGTCTGATGCAGATCCAGGGCTGGCTCGGCGGCCTGCTGCAGATGGTGCTGCTGGGGTCGGCCTTTGCCCACCTGATGCTGCTGCGTGCCCGCCACCGCCTGCAAGCCTTCAATCTGCTGCTGCCCCTGGCGGGGCTCGTCTCCGCCATCCTGAGTCTTATCTGGCTGGCGGTGCTGGTGGGTTGGCAGGGGAGCAGCGCCGGGCTCGACCCGCTGATCCCCGGGGTAGTGACCCAGGCCGGCCTGCTGGTCGCAGCCCTGCTGCTCTGGTTCAGCCCCATCTACCGTCAGCAGGAGACGGCCCCCGTGGTGGTCTCCGTGACCCTGTGCGGCCTCATCATCGCCCAGATTGCGGCGACCAGCGTGTTGCACCAGCTGGCCTGATCCCGGCGCATCCTTCCGCCCGCACCTTGTCGTGCGGGCTTTTTTTATGGCAAAGAGGGGCAAGGCGGGGAGGGGCCTGAGGGGCGAGAGATCGCTAGCTGCCTGAAAAAACTGCGATTTGTTGCAAAAGAGCGCAGTATGTGACTGTTTAATCCCCGAATAAACTTTTTTTAGGATATTTACTTGCAATCTCAGCGTTGGCGCCTATTATGGGCGACCTCGGACGCGGGGTGGAGCAGCTCGGTAGCTCGTCGGGCTCATAACCCGAAGGTCGTCGGTTCAAATCCGGCCCCCGCAACCAACTATTTGTGTCCATGGCAAGCGCATAGCGCTGCGGTGGAGACGAAGACAGCAAGAAGCAACTGCTCTGCTTTTTGTGGTGGCAATACAATTCGGACGCGGGGTGGAGCAGCTCGGTAGCTCGTCGGGCTCATAACCCGAAGGTCGTCGGTTCAAATCCGGCCCCCGCAACCAACTATTTGTGTCCATGGCAAGCGCATAGCGCTGCGGTGGAGACGAAGACAGCAAGAAGCAACTGCTCTGCTTTTTGTGGTGGCAATACAATTCGGACGCGGGGTGGAGCAGCTCGGTAGCTCGTCGGGCTCATAACCCGAAGGTCGTCGGTTCAAATCCGGCCCCCGCAACCAACTATTTGTGTCCATGGCAAGCGCATAGCGCTGCGGTGGAGACGAAGACAGCAAGAAGCAACTGCTCTGCTTTTTGTGGTGGCAATACAATTCGGACGCGGGGTGGAGCAGCTCGGTAGCTCGTCGGGCTCATAACCCGAAGGTCGTCGGTTCAAATCCGGCCCCCGCAACCAACTTCTGACTTATTTTCTTCTGCATTACCTCTCTTATCCCCTCCAGCATCTGTTGCTTGCACACAATAATGTGTGTTTTTCCGATCCCTCTCGCCATTTGTTCGGTATCATCCTGCTTTCTGTTCATGGATGAGGCCGCACCCTGTGATGACCCCTTTTAGCTATTCTTCTCCCCAAATCACGATGCAGAGCACCTCCCTCGCCGAGGTAATGGCAGGGCCGGCTGCCGTCAAACTCCTGCTCATTGCCGACTCAGCGCGCGATACCCTGCTGGCGACGCCTCCCTTTGCCGCCGTGGCAACCCAGATAGCCCTGGGTCAGAAGGCCCCCTATTCCCTTGACGACAGTCAGGGGCTGCAACGGGTGATCTTCATGGATGCCCGCCCGGCCCTGGATCATCGGCTCTACAAGCAGGTGCGCAGCTGGGTGGGCTCGCTGGCGGGCCTCAAGGCGACGCACCTGGCGCTCCATCTGGAGGGCTTTGACGATGAGCATCGCGCACAACTGGCAAGGGTGGTGCTCGCCTGCCTGCTCGCCGCCGATGTGACCCTGCCGACCCAGAAACGGAGTGAGGCGACAAGACCGGGTTATCAGCAGTTGCAACTTTCCCCCCCTTGCGAGCTGGACATGGCCCGCCTGAGCGCAGAAACCGAAGGCAACGGTCTGGCTCGCCACCTGGCAGTGCTGCCAGCGTCCGAGCTCAATGCCCGTCATTACCGGGCCTATGCCCGGGAGCTGGCGCAGCAGGAGGGGTGGCAGTGGCAGGAGTTTGATGAGACGACCCTGGCACAGAAGGGGGCTGGCGCCTTCCTGGCGGTGGCCCGTGGTTCGGCGGACGGTCAGGCCGCCATCGTCAGGCTCAGTTACTGTCCGGCCAACCCGGTGCGCCGCGTCGCGCTGGTGGGCAAGGGGATCTGCCACGACTCCGGTGGCTACAACCTGAAAGTCGGTGGCAGCATGTATGGCATGCACCTGGACATGGGGGGCAGCGCGGTGGCCCTTGGCACGCTGCTGGCCATCAGCCGGGCGAAACTCCCCGTTGAGGTGCACTGCTGGCTCGCCATCGCCGAGAACCACATCGGCCCGCAGGCCTTCCGGCCCGGTGAGGTGGTGACCGCGCTGAACGGCACCACCATCGAAGTGGTGGACACCGACGCCGAGGGGCGCATGGTGCTGGCGGATGCCCTGACCCTGGCGGCCGGGGACAAACCCGACTTGCTGATCGACTACGCCACCCTGACTGGCGCCTGCAAACGGGCGCTCGGCAGCCGTTACAGCGGCGCCTTCACCAACCGCCCCGTGTGGCTCACCACTCTGATAGCGCTGGGCCAGCAGAGCGGGGAGCGAGTCTGGCCCTTCCCCCTGGACGAGGATTACGATGACAACCTCGATAGCGAGTGGGCCGATCTGTTACAGTGCGCGCCGGGCGCCTCCCCGGATCACATCGATGCCGCCCGTTTTCTCACGCGCTTCGTGCCCGCCGAGCTTCCCTGGTTGCACCTCGACCTGAGTGGTTTTCGCAACAAGGGGGGCAATGGCGTGGTGGGCAGCGAGGTAACCGGCTTTGGTGTCAGGCTGACCCTGACCCTGCTCGACAGCCCTCTGGGGATGGGTGCGCCCGACGCATGACAACGTGGCCAAGCACAATCAATAAGGACAAGCGTGAAACAAGCAAGCTATGACTGGGTGCTGTTCGATCTGGACGAAACCCTGCTCGATTTTCCGGTCGCCAGGGCGCTGGAGCGGACCCTGCAGATCTACGGCGTGGCGCCGACTCCCCCCAAGATGGCGGAGTACCATGCCCTCAACCAGCGGCTCTGGCAGCAGTACAACTCAGGGGAGATTGACGCCACCCACCTGCAGCAGACCCGTTTTTCGCTCTTTGCCGAGCAGGTCAACGTGGCGCCCATGGCGATGAACGAGACCTTCCTGCAGCAGATCATCGCCCTGAGCGTGCCGCTGGAGGGGGTGGAGGAGACCCTGCAGGCCCTGAAGCGCAAGGTCAGAATGGGGATCATCACCAACGGCTTCAGCCTGCCCCAGCGCGGGCGCCTCGACAAACTGGGCTGGAACAGCTGGTTTGAGCCTCTCGTTATCTCTGACGAGGTGCAAGTGACCAAGCCGGCGGCGGCCATCTTCCAGCATGCCCTGGCGCAGATGGGTCAGCCGAGCCCGGCGCGGGTGTTGATGGTGGGGGACAATCCCAAGACCGACATCGCCGGTGCCGCCGCCCAGGGGCTTGCCACCTGCTGGTACAACCCGGGACGGGAAACAGGTCCGTGCGAGGCGACCCACGAGATCCACCACTTCGCCCATCTCTGCGCGATTGTGCTGGGAGAGTAGGTCCCCATGTCCGCAAGGATGTAAAAAAACAAGGCAGCCCATGGGCTGCCTTGTTTGCATCCGGCGTCTGCTAGCGGCCGAGGCGGGCGAGCAGCCAGGCCTCCAGCAAGGCCACTCCGGGGGCCAGCACGGCTTCGTCGAAGTCGAACTCCGGATGATGGTGGGGGGCCGCGAGGTTGGCTCCCAGGATGAGATAGGCGGCCTCGCCGCCGTGCTGCTGTACCCGCTCGATGAGGAAACCGGCATCCTCGCTGGCCCCGAAGCGGCGGGTGTGGATGGTATCAAGGGAGATCCCCTGTGCGAGAGGCACGATTTCCTCGATGAGGGCTGGGCTGTTCTCGATGCCGATCGCTTCCCCCTGTTTGCGAATGTGGTAGGTCGCGCCCTGCATCATGGCCGCCCCCTCCACAATCTGCTGCACCTGATTGAACATGTAGTCGTTGAGGGCCGGCGTCGCGCCACGGGTCTCCCCCATCAGGCGGGCATGGCCCGGGATGACGTTGCGTCCACTGCCGCCGTTGAGCTGCCCCACGTTGATGCGGGTCATGCCGTCCCGATGGCGGGGAATGCCGAGCATGGCGGTGGTGGCCATGCAGGCCGCCGCCAGGGCATTGTGGCCCGCGTTGGGCTCGAGCCCCGCATGGGCGGCTTGCCCCATGAACTCCACGTCGAATTTGGTTGAACAGAGAAACTCGGTGGGGTTGACCACCAGCTCACCACTGCTCGCGTGAATGCCGATGTGCAGTGCCAGCAGGGCGTCCACGTCGTCGAGCTGCCCCCCTGCCGCCAGCGCCTTGCCGCCTCGGCAGCCCTCTTCAGCCGGCTGGAAGAGGAGCTTGATGCGGCCAGTGAGGCGATCGGCGAGGGCCGCGATCCGCTCGGCCAGCACCAGCCCGATGGCGGTGTGGCCATCGTGGGCACAGGCGTGCATCCAGCCCGGGTTGGCGGAGTGCCAGCCTCCCTGGCCGGGCAGGTGTGACGCCTCCTGGCTCTCTTCGACCTCCACCGCATCGATATCGAAGCGAAACGCCAGGGTGGGGCCGGGCCGCCCGCTCTCCCAGAGTCCCATCACGCCGGTGAGTGCGTCGATCCGCGTCAGCCACTCCGGATGCGCCCCCTGGTGCAGGGCACGGGCCTTCTGGGCCTCGACGTCTATTTCCCGTCCCATGATGAGGGTGCTGGCGAGCAGTTGATCCCCCAGCATGATGGAGAAACCGAGTTCACTGAGGTGTTGGGCGATGAGGGTGGTGGTGCGAAATTCACACCAGGCGGCTTCGGGGTGACGATGAAGGTCGCGGCGCCAGTGGCGCAAGGCATCCTGAGTCATGGTGGTTCCTGCGTGGCAAATCCAGCGGCCATTGTGACGGGCAGGGGGGCAAGAGTAAATCCCGCAGGGGGAGATGCGACAAGGGGAGCCCGGGCTCCCCTTGAAAGATGGCATGGATGTCGACGAGGTCGTTTTGTGTGCGCAGATCGCACTCAATGATGGCTTGGCATCATCCTTTGCCAGAGCACGTCAAAAACCCATGTTGCAGTCTGTTTTTTGAACCGCCCTTCTGGTGCAGAGGTGGCAGATGGCTGATTGACCGACTTAGAGCTGTGCCAGCGACGGCATGGAGACGGCAACCAGAGTGAAAAACACGGTGAAAACGGCGGTAACTACGAACTCTTTCATGATTTTATCTCCCTTGGTTGGCTCATGATGGAACCAAGATACCACAACAGAACGATAAAACAACGAAAAATGTAATTATGAGGCAAAAATGGTTTGGTGGTGAAATATGGCCGCATTTTCCCAAGTTTAAGGGCGTTTTTTATCCTGGGAAGGGTTTCATAGTGATATCAGTGAAAGCGGATACATATAAAGTCTTTAAATACATTGAGTTATGTTGTTCTTGTGGCTTTCTTCTTGGTGGCTCCAATTGGGTTTTTTGTGGTGATCTCCATTTTTCATCAGCAAAATGGCCTGCGGGATGCGCCGATTGATGTCGTCCTAGGGAGGTTGGTGGTTGTCAGCCAGGTTTTGTCATCCCATGTCATGTTTTCTCACAACTTGTTTCCCAACCCCAGTCTGCAAGGCTGTTGCCAGCCAGGGTTATCCGATGAAGGCTCAATTTTCTGCTCATCCCAAACAGGATGGGAGCAAAAAGAGTACGAAAAAACGACAAAACGGCCGCCAAAGGAGCATGGAAGGAAAGGGGGAAGGCGGGAAAATGGAGGTTCGATCTTCATGGGGCCTTGGGTGGTCGGAAGCCCCGTTTTTCGCTGTTTTCTTGGGGGGACGAGCCACTGGGCCCGCGCGCAGGGGAAGCGGGAGAGATCGTCGGCCCACCCGGGTGGCTATATGGCGCCAGTGTGATGGGATGAAGGGCAGGGGAGGCCTGGCGCAGGGCCGTGGCACTGCGGCACCAAGGCCTTTATCCAGACCCGTCGCGAACAAGGTGAGCAAGCAGAAAAGCGGGGGAAAGAAGTAAAGGAGAAGGTCGTGGGGTCAGAGGCTCAGGGCCGCCGGGCAAGGGGTAAGACATGGCGACAGTGGCCAGTGGATAGTCGGGCCCCCGCAGGGGGAGGAGGGGGTGAGGAGCCCGCATAAAAAAACCCTCCAGAGGAGGGTTTTTTGTCAGACCACAGCCCTTAGAACAGGGTGGTGGAGAGATCGTACAGCTCCTGGTTGAACGGGCGCTTCAGGTTCTCGATGCAGTCGATGATGTCGTGGTGCACCATCTCGTTGCCCTGAATGCCGACGCAGCGGCCACCCTGGCCCGCCAGCAGTTGCTCGACGGCGAAGGCACCCATGCGGCTGGACATGATACGGTCACGGGCAGTGGGAGAACCGCCACGCTGGATGTGACCCAGGATGGTGGCGCGGGTTTCGCGGCCGGTCATGGCCTCGATGTCTTTCGCCAGGGCGTTCACGTCGGTGACGTGCTCGCAGATGGTGATGATGGCGTGCTTCTTGCCCTTGGCTTCCCCTTCCTTGATCTGCTGCAGCAGCTTCTCCTTGTCGAAGGCCACTTCCGGCACGATCACGTACTCGGCACCACCGGCAACAGCGGCAGACATGGCCAGATCGCCGCAGTGGCGGCCCATGATCTCGACCACGGAGATGCGGTGGTGGGAGCTGCAGGTGTCGCGCAGGCGGTCAATGGCGTCCACGACCACGTTCAGGGCGGTGTCAAAGCCGATGGTGAAGTCGGTACCGGCGATGTCGTTGTCGATGGTGCCCGGCAGGCCGATGCAGGGGAAGCCCTCTTCGGTCAGCTTCTTGGCACCCATGTAGGAGCCGTCACCGCCGATGACCACCAGGGCATCGATGCCGTGTTTCTTCAGGTTTTCGACCGCTTCGGCACGGACTTTCGGATCCTTGAAGGCGGGGAAACGGGCGGAGCCCAGGAAAGTACCGCCACGGTTCACGACGTCGGAGACGCTGTGACGCTCGAGCTTGACGATACGGTCCTGGTGCAGACCGAGGTAGCCATCATAGATGCCGTAAACTTCCAGGCCATGATGCAGACCGGCGCGCACCACGGCGCGGATGGCTGCGTTCATACCCGGTGCGTCACCACCACTGGTCAAAACACCAATACGTTTGATTTGTTTGGTCATGAGTGCCTCTGGATCTGAGTTGTCGAAAATCAAGATTCTGAAAAATACGGCTGGCCGCTTTTACTATATCGGCTTTCCTATGGCGAGAGGGTCCATAGGAAAGCGATATGCAAAGAGGGGCGGGGCCCCTCTTTGCTTGGCGCTTACTTGGCGGCGCCAGCGATGATCTGGGAGAAGTCGTCCACTTTCAGGGACGCGCCACCCACCAGGCCACCGTCGATGTCCGGCTGGCCGAACAGGTCGGCAGCGGTGGCGCCAGTCACGGAGCCGCCGTACAGGATCTGTACCTTGGCAGCCACGGCTGCATCAAAACCGGCCAGGTATTGACGGATGTGAGCATGCACGGATTGTGCGATCTCCGGGGTGGCTGTCTTGCCGGTGCCGATGGCCCATACCGGCTCGTAAGCGATGACGGCGTTCTCGAAGGAGGCGATGCCGCAGCGATCGATCACGGCCTTGAGCTGGGTCTCGACCACCTGGTTGGTGGTACCGGCTTCGAACTGGGCCAGGGTTTCACCGATGCACAGCACGGGGATCAGGCCTCCCTTCTGAATGGCTTCGTACTTGGCAGCCACCACGTCGTCGGTCTCTGCGTGCAGGGTACGACGCTCGCTGTGACCGACCAGGGAGTAGGTGCAGCCGAAGGCTTTGAGCATGGAGGGGGCGTTTTCGCCAGTGAAGGCGCCGGACTCGTGAACGTCGGCGTTCTGGGCACCGTAGGCGATTTTGCTGCCGGCGGTCAGCTGTTCAACCAGACCCAAAAAGATAACCGGCGGGCAGACGGCCACTTGCACGGAAGGATGAGCGGCAGCGGCCGGGGTCAGTCCTTTGATCAGGGCTTCTACAGAAGCCTTGGTGCCGTTCAGTTTCCAGTTACCCATTACCAGGTGCTGTCTCATCTTCTATATCTCCTAGGCATTTGATTGCGCAACATTATATGAATTGAACCGAGCCCAAGATAGCTGACCCGGCGGCAAATGACGTAATTTTTTTTCGCTTTCCTGATCCAAATCAGGAATGCAAGGCGCGATTGCTCACTCGGTGACCTGCCCACGCAAACGGGCCCACCATACCCCAATCCACTCGTGAATGGCAGCCTCGGAATACATCAGATAACGCCCCTTGGGGAGGTAGCTGTAGAGGGGTTGCGGCTCCTGACTCTGCTTGGCGGTGTAATCGGTGGGAGCCGGCACCGCATCGAGTCCCTGACTGCGATAGAGGGCCATGGCCCGGGGCAGGTGGGTGGCCGAACTCACCAGCGCCACCCGCTTGCCGTTGAGGTGGGCGGCGATGCTGACCGCCTCGTCATGGGTGTCTTTGTTGTTTTCAAACAACGTCATGCGCGCACGCGGGATGCCAAGGCTTTCCGCCATGCGGGCGTTGACCTCGGCGTTCGACAGGGGATCCCCGGCCACGGCGCCGGAGAAAACCAGCTCGGCCTCTGGATAGGCCAGGGCCAGGCGAACCCCTTCCAGGGTGCGCGCCAGGGAGATGTTGTTTTGCCAGGCGCGCTCTGGGATGGCCGGATCGCTCACATGACCGTTGCCCAGCACGACGATGGCCTGGATGTCAGGATGCAGGCTCACCTCGAAGGGGGGATAGGTCTGCTCCAGGCTGCGGGCCAGCTCGTAGCTCACCGGCCGCGTCCCCATCAGGGCAATGATCACCAAGGAGAGGGTCGCCAGCAGCCTGCCGCTTTTTTGAAAGCGGGTGAACCAGAGCAGCACGAGCGCCAGCACCAACAAGGAGAGAGAGAAGGGGAGCGGCATCAGCAGATGGCCCAGCCATTTCTTGATGACAAAGAAGTTGAGCTCGAACACGACAGACACGTCCTTGAGTTTTCAGCAAATTCGGGATGTGACAGAATACCCCTCTTTTTTCCTGTGGCCCAATCCTGTGTGGTTCCTCCTGCGGCCCTCATGGCGGGGCGGTCGAAGATGAGTGTGTCTTGAAGCAAGATCAGAGTTTTGACGGGCGCGCGGACAAGTTCGCTCGCAACATTTACGACTCCACCAAGGGGAGCATTCGCACCACCATTGTCTGGAGTGACATCGAAGCCTGCCTGGCGCGCCTGGGCAACCGGCCGCTGCGTATCCTGGATGCCGGCGGCGGCTTTGGCTACTTCGCCCAGAAACTGGCGGCCATGGGCCACCAGGTGGAGCTGTGCGATTTGTCGGCAGAAATGCTGGATCTGGCCCGGGAGCAGATCGCCCAGAAGGGGTTGGAAGACAGAATTCGTCTCATCCATTGCCCCATTCAGGATCTCAAGCACCACGTGACCGGCACCTTCGATCTGGTGCTCTGTCACGCGGTACTGGAGTGGCTCGCCGAGCCGCGCCAGACCTTGCTGGGTCTGTTCCCTTTCGTCAAGGCTGGGGGCATACTGTCGCTGCTTTTTTACAATCGTCACGGCCTCCTGTTCCAGAGCCTGGTGGTGGGCAATTTCGACTATGTGCGCCTGGGCCTTCGCAAGAAACGCCAGACTGCCCTGACTCCCACCAATCCCCAGTTGCCCGAGCAGGTCTATGACTGGATAGGCCGGGGGGGATTGCGGATCATCGGCAAGACCGGGGTGCGCGTCATCCACGACTACATGCGCCACAAGCAGGATCAGGTCGAGAAGTTCGAGGACCTGCTCGCCATGGAGCAGCAATATTGCCGCCAGGAGCCCTTTGTTTCCCTGGGGCGCTACATCCATGTGATGGCCCAGAAACCGGCCGGTTGAGACACACCGGCGTGAACACGATGCGGGATCCAGCCGCCGGGGCGCCACCGACCCCGGCCTATATCACCACGGCGGGCGAAGACCTGCCGACTATAACAACGAGATGATAACGTCATGATGAGTACATCCCGTACCCTGCCAGAGACGGTGGGATGGGTCAGACAGGAGGGGTTGGCGCTGCACCTCCCCACCGACAGGCTGGCCTTTCTGATAGCGATCAAGACGCTCTCCGAGGACGAGTCTGATCTCTCGGAGGCCGCGCTGCACGATGCCTTTGGCTATGTCAGCAGTGCCTTCGGCCAGATGGACGAGACCCTCACCGGTCGCGCCAACAACGCCATCAACGATCTCATTCGTCAGCAACTGCTGTCGCGTTTCACCACCGACATGGTGGCGGGGGAGAGCCTCTACCGCCTGTCGCGCCTTGGCATGAGCATCGTCGATTTCTTCATGGATCAGCGCCAGGTGGACTCCATCAAGCTCTCCATCCTGCTCGAGCACCTGGCGGCCGAGCTCGACACCGCCCGCAAGGCGGCGCTCGAGACCAACACCCGGGAGCAGTGGGACGCCGAGGTGCTGCCGCGCCTCTCCTTCTCCCTGGAAGAGACGCTCGGGCGCATCGATCTCACCCAGCGCGCCATGGACGAGCAGCAAAACCAGGTCAAGAGCGAGATCGCGGCCCTGCTGACCCAGAACTGGGTCGATGCCATCCACAGCTGCGAGAAGCTCCTGCACGAGACCGGCCAGACCCTGCGCGAGTTGCAGGACACCCTGGACGCCGCCGGCCACCGCCTGCAGGCGGGGCTGCTCAACATTCAGGAAGCGGCCCAGGGGCGTGAGGATCTGTTCCACGTCGAGGAGCTGACCCACGCCCTGCAGGGGCGTCTGGATGTCATCACCGCCTGGGGCCAGCAGTGCATCGAGCTCTGGTCCCGTTATGACAGGCACGTCCACAAGTTCATCCGCAACGCCATCGACATGGACAAGAACCGCGCCTTCAGCCAGCGGCTGCGGGAATCCATCCGCAACTTCGAGCAGCACAGCTGGTTGTTGCGGGTGGCCGAAGAGCCCCGTTTGCTGGAGCTGCGGGATGAAACCATCGCCATCCACGACGAGGAGGTGACCGGCGAGGTGCCCCTCGAGATGGAGTACGTGGAGATGGTGGACATCAACCAGGAGCTGGCGGAGCGCATCGAGCGCTACCTGGCCCGCTACCCGGAGCAGGGAGATCGGCTGGATCTTGCCGACGTGCTGCGGGAATACCTGCTGGATTACCCGGCCCATGCCCACTTCGACGTGGCGCGCCTCCTGATCGATCAGGCCGTGCGTCTCGGCCATGCCAGCGGTGAGCGCGAGCACCACCGCCAACCCGCATGGAAACCCATCAACCAAGCTGGATCCAAGGTTCAGGCCTATGTCATCGATCAATACTGAATTCCCCTTGCCCCTGCGTCTCGCAGAGGCCATCGCCAACCCCTTGTTTCCGCGCATCGACACCGCCCTGCGCTCCGGTCGCCACATCAGTGCCGACGAATTCGAGCAGCACTCGGCCCTGGTGGAGTACCACCAGGAGCTGGAGATCTTCTACGGTCGCTATCAGGTGGAACTCATCAAGGCACCGGAAGGCTTCTTCTACCTGCGTCCGCGCCCGAGCGCCGACATCGGTACAACAGTGTTATCTGAGCTCGATATGCTGGTGGGCAAGGTGCTCTGCTACCTGTTCCTGAGCCCGGACAGGCTCGCCTCTGAAGGGGTGTTCGCCATGGGCGAGCTGCAAGAAGAGGTGCTGAGTCTGGCGGACGAGAAGCAACTGCTGCGCATGGTCAACAGCCGCTCCGGCGGCACGGATCTGGACAAGAAGAAGCTGCTCGAGAAGATCCGCACCTCCATGCGTCGCCTCAAGCGCCTCGGGATGATCACCCCCCTTGGCAACAGCGACAAATTCCGGGTCAACGAGTCCGTGTTCCGCTTCGCCGCCGATGTGCGCTCCGACGAGGATCCCCGCGCGGTGCAACTGCGGATGATCCAGGAAGGGGAGGCCATTTTCCACGATGACGAGATGCCGAGCAGCGATTCCCTGTTCGAGGATATCGAAGAGGATCTGGACGAAGAGCAGCTGGAGCTGGAGGTGGAAGATGATCTGCAACGTTAATGTGCCGGCACTGATGGTGTCTGCCGGTTTGATGGAGAGTGTGGCGTGAGAGGCAAATTCAAATCCCTGACCATGGTCAACTGGAACGGCTTCTTCGCCCGCACCTTCGATCTCGACCAGCTGGTCACGACCCTGTCCGGCGGCAACGGCGCGGGCAAGTCCACCACCATGGCGGCCTTTATCGCGGCCCTCATTCCCGACCAGTCACTGCTCCACTTCCGTAACACCACGGAGGCGGGTTCCAGCAGTGCCTCCCGCGACAAGGGGCTCTACGGCAAGCTGCAGCGTGGCCACTGCTATTCGCTGCTGGAAGTGATGAACAGCCGCGAGCAGCGGATCTGGGTCGGCGTCCACCTCGAACAGGTGGCCAACCGTGACAACAAGGTCAACATCACCCCGTTCGCCCTGGTGGATGTGCCCGAGCACCTGGCGCCCACGGATCTGCTGCTGGAGAAGCTCGACGATGGCAAGGGCCGGGTACGTGCCTTCGCCGATCTGAAGGGGGCGGCAGCGGAGCTTGGCGCCATCAAGGTCGCCAAGTTCAATACGGTGACCGATTATCACAACTTCATGTTCGAGTTCGGCATCACCCCGAAGAAACTGCGGGATCAAAAGGATCGCGGCAAGTTCTATCGCCTGATCGAAGCCTCCCTTTACGGCGGTATTTCGTCTTCCATCAGCCGCTCCTTGCGTGAATACCTGCTGCCGGAGAACTCCGGGGTGCGCAAGGCGTTCCAGGACATGGAGGCGGCCATCTACGAGAACCGCCGCACCCTGGAAGCCATCAAGGAGACCCAGGGTCAGCGGGATCTCTTCAAGAATCTCATCACCGAGACCACCCACTATGTGGCCGCGGAGTATGTGCGGGGCGCCGCCGAGAAGAGCCGTCTCTCCGAGCTGGCCCTCAAGGCACGCTCTGAGCTCGCCGGCAAACGCCGTCTGCTGGCCGAGGAGAAGCAGCGCGCCATCTATCTGGCGGACGAGGTGGATCAGCTCACCAACCGCGAGAAGCTCCTGACCGACGAGCTGGAGTCCGCCGCCGAGCACCTGGCCAAGGTGATGGCGGCCGTGGCCCTGCAAAAGAAGATTGCCCTCTATCGCGCCGATCTGGCGGAGCTCAACGACAAGCTCGAGCAGCAGCAGGCGGTGGTGGAAGAGATCCACGGCCAGTTGCTGGAAGTGGAGGAGCGCAAGGAGCTGGCCCAGGCAGAGGTGGACAGCCTCAAGACCCAGCTCGCCGACTATCAGCAGGCGCTCGATATCCAGCAGACCCGCGCCATCCAGTACCGTCAGGCGGTGCAGGCCCTGGAAAACGCCCGCGAGCAGTGCGAACTGCCGGGGCTCGAGCCTGCGCAGGCGAGCGACACCCTGCACCAGTTCCGCGCAGCCGAGCAGAACCTCACCAGCCGGGTGCTGGGGGCCGAGCAGCAGTTGGCGCTGGCCAAGGCGGCGGTGGCCGAACACGAAGCGGCGCTGGCGCTGCTGCTCAGCATCGCACCCGAGACAGTGCGCGAGGCTGCCTGGCCCACCGCGCAGGCGCTGCTCAAGCGCCACATCGAAGACAAGGCCCGCATTGCCCAGGGGCAGGGTCTGCGCGCCGCCCTGGCTCGCCTCGAGAAAGAGAGCGAAAGCCAGAAGACGCTCTTGCGGCTGCGAGACGAGCTGGCCCAGGCGTCTGGTCAGCACATTGCTAGTCAGGACGAGCTGGAGATCTTCCTCGAAGCCCAGCGCACCCGCCAGGAGGAGCTCTCCGAGCAGCAGGCAGAGGCCAATCAGCGCCGCGCCAGCCTCGAGCATCAGGGCACTCAGCTGGGTCGCGATATCGCGGAACTGACCAAGCTGGCCCCGCGCTGGCTCAAATCCTTTGAAAAACTCGAGCAACTGCGCGAGCAGAGTGGCTTGGCCTTGGCCACCGCCGAAGAACTCTCTTCCGGCATGCAGAGCGTGCTCGACAAGGAGCGGGAGTTTGAGCAGGAGAGCAACCGCATTCAGGGCCAGAAACAGGCGCTGGAGATGCAAATTCGCAACCTGCAGCTGGGTGCCGGCGAGGCGGATCCCCGTCTTGCCCGCATCGCCGAGCAGGTGGGGGGCGTGCTGCTCTCGGACGTATATGACGACATCTCCATCGACGATGCCCCTTACTACTCCGCGCTCTACGGCCCGGCTCGCAGCGCCCTGGTGGTGCTCGACCTCGAAGGCGCCATCGAGCGGCTGAAAAAGCTGGAAGATTGCCCGGAAGATATCTACCTCATTCAGGGCAACCCCGACTCCTTTGACGAGGATCTGGTGGAAGCCGACGAGCTGGGGGACGCCGTGCTGGTGCGCACCAGCAAGCGTCAGGTGCGCTTCTCCCGCTACCCCGAGCTGCCGCTGTTTGGCCGTGCCGCCCGGGAAAAACGCATCGAGCAGCTCGATCTTGAGCGCGAAGGGCTCATCGAGGGCTACGCCAAGGCCGCCTTCGAGCAGCAGAAGTACCACCGTCTCTACGGCCACTTCCGCGACTTTATCGGCCAGCATCTGGACATCGCCTTCCGCCCCGACCCCGAAGCGGAAGTGCAGGCCAAGCAGCACGAGCAGCGCAAGCTGCAAGAAACCATCGCCGAGTGCGACAAGCAGCTGAGTGATGCCAAAGCCGCCGCCGCCCAGCTGACCCGCCATATCCAGCTGGTGCAGGGGATGCTGCCCTTTGCCCACCTGTTTGCCGAGGCAGACCTGGTGGCCCGCCTCGAGGCGGCTCACGCCGACGTGGAGGCGCTTAAAACAGCCGAAGCCTTTATCGCCAAGCACGGCAAGGCGTTGGAAAAACTCGAGACCCAGGTGCAGGTGCTGCGTCAGGATCCGCAGGATCTGGCGGCCCTGCAGGCAGCCTTTGACGAGGTGAGCGACCTGCTGGCCGAGCAGAAGCGCCGTTGCTACGCCCTCGATCAGCTGGTGGCCCGTTTGCCGCACTTTGCCTATCAGGATGCGCAAGATCTGCTGGGCAAGGCGTCCGAGATGAGCGAGCGACTCAAAGAGAAGCTCAAGGCGGCAGAGCTTGCCGCCCGCACCGCCGGTGAGCAGCACAAGCAGATCACCCAGCGCCACACCGAGGCGCTGCAACTGCGCACGGCGCTCGATTCCAGCGCCTCGGCCAAGGGGCAGACCCTGGCGGAGTTCGAGCAGGAGCTGGCGGCCATGGGGCTGACCCTGTCGGATGACATGGAAGAGAAGGCCCGTGCCCACAAGAAAGAGATTGAAGAGCTGCTTATCCGCACCCGGACCCGCCGCACCAGCGCCGAGGCCCAGTTGCAGGTGTGCAAGCGCGAAATCGAGTCCCTTGGCGGTCGTCTCAAGCTCGAAGGCAAGGATTACTACAGCGCCCGCAAATCCCTGGTGGGTCACAAGGCGAGCTGGTCGCGGGTGGTGCGTCTGGCACGGGAGACCGACGTCGAGAAGCGTCTGAACAAGCGCGAGCTGGCTTATCTTGACAGCGACGAGCTGCGCTCCATGTCGGACAAGGCCCTCGGCGCCCTGCGGGTGGCGGTGGCCCACGACGAGGCCCTGCGCGATGCGCTTCGTCTGTCGGAAGGCAACCGCAGCACCGAGCAGAAGGTCGCCTTCTACGTGCAGGTCTACCGTTACCTGAAAGATCGCATCCGCAACGACATCATCCGCTCGGACGATCCGGTGGAAGCCATCGAGGAGATGGAGATCGAGCTGGCGCGCCTCGCCGATGAGCTCAAGCAGCGGGAAACCCATCTGTCCCTCTCCTCCCACGAGGTGGCGGCCAAGATCACCAACATCATCCGCCGGGAGCAGAACCGCATCCGGGTACTGAACCAGGGCCTGCAGAACATCGCCTTCGGTCTGGTGCGCGGGGTGCGTCTCAACGTCAATATCCGCGAGGCCCACACTCGCCTCCTGACCGCTCTCGCCGATCAGAGCGCCATGCACAACGATCTCTTCGCCGACAAGGAGCTCAGCTTCTCCGAGGCCATGGCCAAGCTCTTCCAGCGCCTGAACCCGCAGGTGGAGCAGGGAGAGCGCAACTATCAGGTGATGGGGGACGTGCTGCTGGATTATCGCAACTACCTGGAGCTGGAGATCGAGGTGCAGCGCGGGGCCGACGGCTGGCTGCGTGCCGAGAGCGGCGCCCTCTCCACCGGCGAGGCGATCGGCACCGGTCAGGCCATCCTCTTGATGGTGCTCATCAGCTGGGAGGAGGAGTCCCGCCGTCTGCGCGGCAAGGACATCGCCCCCTGCCGCCTGTTGTTCCTCGACGAAGCGGCGCGGCTTGATGGCAAATCCATCGCCACCCTGTTCGAGCTGTGCGAGCGCCAGGACATGCAGCTCCTCATCGCGGCGCCGGAGAACATCAGCCCCGAGAAGGGCACCACCTACAAGCTCATCCGCAAGGTGCAGGGCAAGCACGAACATGTGCATGTGGTGGGGCTGCGCGGCTTTGGCTTCGCCGACGACAAGCTCATCGCCTGACTCTGATGGGCAAATAGCAAGAGAAAAGGGAGGCATTCGCCTCCCTTTTTATTGGAAAAATATGGCAAAGTAGCGGCGCTGCCTGTGATGGAATAAGGCTACGGATGAACGGGCTTGCCCGGTTCTGGTTAATAAGTATCCCTCTTGTTGTGCTGGGTTGCGGACGCAGATCGGAGGGTGTTTGTGTGCGCGAGTTGGCAAACGCGAGCAGAGAAGTGGCACCTTGATTGTCTCTTGGCTGTAACAGTGGTGATTTAAAGCCTGTGTTTATTGCAACAATCGCGGCGACCACTGCGTTGGCAACTGGGCAGGGCCCCATGATGGCAAGGGGCCGCCTACATTGCGGTGGCTTGCCGGTATGGGGAGAATCTACCCGTTACTGCGACGCGATATGATCAGCCGGGCTATCTATCCGGCAAGGTGAGCGAGGAGAAGTAGATGCGCGGCATCGGGAGAGAAGGAGTGGTGCAATCGGCCTGCAAAGGGGGGCTGTTGCTTGTCTGCCTGCTGCTGGCAGCCTGTAGCAGCCGTTATGACGAGAGCCACGGCGGCAGCTGGCGCGGCTAAAGCGAGACCGGTTACGCCAGCTATTATGCCAACCGTTATCACGGTAAAAAGACCGCCAGCGGCGAGATCTATCTCAATAACCTCAGTAGCGCTGCCCATATGGAATTGCCCTTTGGCTCCATGGTGCGACGGGTCACCAACCTCGCCAACGGCAAGAGCGTAGTGGTCAAGGTCAATGATCGCGGCGCCTTTAAAAGCGGGCGAATTATCGATCTCTCCAAATCCGCCTTCGGCTCCATCGGCAATATTCGCGAAGGTGTTATCAAGGTAAATGTTGAGGTGTTGTGACCACTTACGATGTCGCAGAGTCTGGTGGAATATGGTGGGCTCTGCAGATCGTAATGTCCTTGCAGCAGATGGCAGCTGGAAACATACACAGGGATGAATAAAGCATGGCTATGGACACTTTCGCGTTTCGCAAACAATGGCGCATGACGAAGGCGCGCATTCAAGCCACCTGGTTCTGGCGTGTGTTCGGCATCCGTGCCATGCAAAAGGGGTGGACCAAATTTCTGGTGGCGGTAGCCATCATGGCCGGCTTCTGGAGCGTGTTTTTTTACGTTGAATTGCTTAACCCCATCCTGCCGCTGGAACAGTTGACGAAAAATGAGGGGGTGCTTGTGCAGGTTTATAAGCCCCTCCGTACTGCACATAACTCCGCGATCAGGATCCTGACGGACTCGGGAGAGGAAATAGCCTATCGAGGTAGTATCTATAACGAAGCAGTGTTGCTTGCCGCAAAAGGAAAGCGGGTCACGGTCTGGAGTCAGCCTTATTACAGATTTTGGTGGCCCTTTTATTTCGAACAGGCGTGGCAGGTGCAGGAAGGTGAGCAGGTCTTGATAAGCTATGAGAATACGTACAAAGGCCGATTGCGATATAGGCTAAACAAAGAATGGCTGGCCCAGCACTTGTTGATATTGACCATCCTCTCCTTAGCTATTGTGGCTTTGGCTTGCCACAAGGGAGCGACAGCAGAGTAATTATTATTTTTAAATCGTTCATCGCCAGTGATGGGGAAATGATCTCTATGAATCACACAATGCTGGGTGAATTTATCCAGTTTTACGGGTAACCAGAGGGCGGTGCAGTTTTATGAGCGCCTTGGTTACAAGGTGGAGGAGGGGGATCAGGGATAAATACAGTATGACTATGGAATTTTTTGAATTACGCAAACAATGGCGCATGACGAAGGCGCGCATTCAAGCCACCTGATTCTGGCGTGTGTTCGGTGTCCGTGCCATGTAAAAGGGGTGGACCAAGTTTCTGGTGGCGGTAGCCATCGTGGCTGGCTTCTGGAGCCTTTTTTCATACGTTCAATCACTTAACCCAGCCTTACCGCTGGAACAGTTGACGAAAAATGAAGGGCTGATTGTGCATGTTTACCAGCCCCTTCGTACTGCACACGGCTCCACGATCAGGAGCCTAGCGGACTCAGGAGAGGTGTACAGATCTCGTTATCACCTGACAGGGGCTGACGGGTGAACACACAAACGGGAGGCCTGGGCCTCCCGTTTTCCATGGGAAATATGAGAGAGTAGGCCCCTGTTAACGGAAGCCAGACTGGCGATGCTGGTCGCTCTGTCCCATCGAGGAAGCAACGCATGACGACGCGACAAAAAGGGCTGCTGGCCTCCCTGTGCCTGCTGCTGGCGGCCTGCAGCAGCCAGCCTGATGCAGGCAGTGCGGGCAACTGGCGAGGCTATACCCAGACGGGGCTCGCCTCCTATTACGCCGATCGCTACCACAACAAGCGCACCGCCAGCGGGGAGCCTTACCAGCGCCACGCCAACACCGCCGCCCACATGGAGTTGCCCTTCGGCGCCTTGGTCAGGGTCACCAACCTCGCCAACGGCAAGAGCGTGGTGGTGCGGGTCAACGACAGGGGCAATTTCCCCCGCGGGCGCATCATCGATCTCTCCAGGGCTGCGTTCAGCGCCATCGGCAATCCCCGATCTGGGCTTATCAAGGTCAGGATTGAGGTGCTCTAGTCACCGGGTCTGCATGTGCCGGTGCCCCTCCATACCCGGGCCGCTGGAAGAGGGCATTTCCCAGTGATCGCGGGCCATCTTCTTTATTCCATTGGTGAGGTCGCCAACGCGACTTCCCATTTTCCGGTGTGCTATTAAGATAGCCAAACGAAAATCAGGGCGTCTTTACCATCTGGCGGCAACCGGGCATGACATGGTGTGTGAGACACCCCTTCAACCCCCTGCCCATGTTTTGTCGCTAAGGAGCAGGCTATAAAGAGAGACGTCATTCACAGGGAGGATCAGAACATGACTGACAAACGCGCCATTCAGGCAATGGCCATCCCCGAGCACAAGGCAAAGTCCCTCGATCCGGAGCCCTTTGCTTCCCTGGTCAAGCACCGCACCCGGCGCAGGCTGGGGGATCATTTCGGCCTCGCCAATTTCGGGGTCAATCTGACGACCCTGGCACCGGGGGCCATCTCGGCGCTCAAGCACCATCACGGCCTGCAGGACGAGTTCGTCTATGTACTCTCGGGCAATCCCACCCTGCGCCACGGGGAGGAGGAGTACCGGATGTCGCCGGGGGAGTGCATCGGCTTCAAGGGGGGGAGCGGCCTGGCCCACCAGTTGCTCAACCACGGTGAGGTGGACGCCGTCTATCTCGAGGTGGGGGACAGGCAGCCAGGGGACACCGTCGACTATCCCGACGACGATCTGGCCCTGGTACAGGGTGCCGATGGCGCCTGGTCAGCCAGACACAAGGATGGCACCCCCTACTAGGGTGCCTCTTCGGGCAATGAGAGAGACCTCCATGGTGTTCAGCCCCTTTTCTGCTGTCAGGGCAGAGGATTTTCTGCCGCTGCTCAACGACGAGACGCTGCGAAAGCACCTGATCCCTCACCCGCTTTTCGATGTGGCCGGGGTGCGCGACTGGATGGCGTACAAGCTGGGAGTCGACGCCCGGCCAGGTTGTCGCGTGCGCGCCATCTTCCTCGACGGCACCCTGGCGGGGTGGTGCGGCATCCAGCCCGATGACGAGGGGGTGGAGCTTGCCATCGTGCTCGCCAGGGCCAGCTGGGGAAGCGGCGTGGCGATTTTCAACGAGATGATGGGGTGGGCGAGGGAGCTTGGCCATCGGACGATCCTCTTTCACCTGCTGGATACCCGCCCGCCTTATCGATCCCTCGCCAGACGGGCCATCTGGGTGAGGAAAACTCGCCTGGGCGAACACCCTTTCACCACCTATTGCCTTGACGTTGAACGTTGGTCTGCAGGCCCTTAGCCTGGACCAGGGGGCCGCAAGTCGTACCGCCTCCTGGCGGGTCCCGTTGCCACCCTTTGCGCCATGATCCCTCCCGCTCGTTTGTTCCTCCGTGCACGGCGTGGTTATCCACCCCGTTGAACACAGTGTTCATTCTGCCCCCCTATATGGCCTCCACCGTCCTGCCTACACTGGGCAACGTCTGATGGGGGCGCATCCGGCAGTATAAATCGCTGTCCAGGTTGCACTCTCTGGCGTGTTGACGATGTACAACGGAGAAAACTGGATGAAAAAAGAGACAGACAAACTGGTATCGATCGCGGTGCTCAAGGCCCGTGACGGCATGGGAGAGCGCCTTCGCGATGCCCTGCTTGCCTTGATTGGCCCCACTCGCCAGGAGCCGGGCAACCTCGATTACGTGCTGTTCGAGTTGAAGGATGAACCCGGCACCTTCTACATGCGGGAAGCCTTCGTGAGTCAGGCCGCCCTGAATGCCCACTGTGAGACCGCGTATTTCCAGGCTTTCGCTCGCCAGGCGGACGAACTGCTGGCCGAACCCCTTCGGCTTGTCTTCATGGAAGAAGTGAGCCCCTGATCCTTGCCGCAGAGCCCGATGATCCCCTCATCGGGCTTTTTGCCTTCAGCCTCGCTCCCGGCAATCGCATCTACCTGCTCGGCTGCGTGGCCATGGCCCTCAACCCCATCCTGATCAAGCGCTGCTACCGGGGGGAGTCCTTCCTCCACCTGACCGGCTGGACCCTCATCTGCGCCACTGTGCTGCTCACCGGCATGCTGACCGGGGAGACAATACACTGGGAACAGGTAGGCTGGGGGGTAGGGGGTGTGCTGCTGACCATGGTGGTCATGGTGCTGCTGCCCCTTCATGCTGGCAAACGGGGGGCGGTCTGAGGGGCTGCCTGTCGCCCTTATCAACCAGGGAGTACGTCATGAGAAGAACCCTGATCCTGGTACGCCATGGCAAGTCGAGCTGGGAGGACGCATCTTTGTCTGACCGCGCTCGTCCGCTGGCGGCGCGCGGGCTGCGCGATGCGCCCCTGATGGGGGCTCGTCTGGCGCGCCTGGGGGTGAAGCCCGATCTCATCCTCTCGAGCCCCGCCTGCCGGGCTATGACAACCGCCCGGCTGCTTGCCGCAGAGTTGGGTTATTCCCCGAACCACATCGCCATCGACGAGGGCCTCTACGAGAGCGATGCCGGGACCCTTCTCGGGGTGGTGGGGGCGCCTTCAGATGATCTCGCCTGCGTACTGCTGGTGGGTCATGATCCTGCCTTCACCGACCTGGCTCATGGCTTTTCCTCCGGTATCACTCGCATGCCGACCTGCGCCGTCGCCCGCTTCATCTTCGACGCCCCCTCCTGGTCGGCGCTCCCGTTCTGCTCGCCGGTGGTGGCCGTGCTGGACTTCCCGAAGAAAGGGTAGAGGGGGGGCAAGCAGGCAGAAACGACAAGGGGAGCCGCGGCTCCCCTTGTCGTGATGGTGACGGGGTCATTTGGCCGCGATGGGCCCCTTGGTGCCCGCATCGTTGTCGACCCAGCCATCTTCTCCCTTGAGGCGGCGATCCCCCTGGATGGTGTAGATGACCATGCCCTCCTTGAACACCAGGGCGCCGTCGGATTTCCTGGCACTGACCTGCTTGTCGTTGACCCACACCTGATCCTTGTCATCGATGCGGATGTTCGCGACCGTGGCGCCCGTCTCGGGGAAGGTGGCGACCCAGTTGCCGGTGTAGGGGCTGGCGCTGGCCGCTGCGGGGGCGGCGCCAAATCCGGCGGCGGTGTTCTCGGCCTTGCTCTTGTTGATGTCACAGCCGCTAAGCTCGCTCACCTGGGTACAGCCTGAGCGCTCCAGCTTCTGCTCATAGCTCATGTTCAATCCGCCTTCGTCGGCCGGGGCGGCGGTGCCAAATCCTGCCTTGGCGTTTTCCGCCTTGCTCTTGTGAATATCGCAGCCCTGGGCTTCGGTCACCTGGGTGCAGCCGGAGTGTTCCAGCTGCTCGGCGTATTTGTGGTTGATGGCGTGAACCTGGGCGCTGCCCAACAGGGTGAGGGTCAGGATGAGCGCAGTCTGTCTGAACATGATCAATACCTCTGGCAATGGGTCATTCGGGCTTGCTGCTCCCTGGGCGGCAAGGGGCTTGCGTTGGCGAGCTGCAGCCCTCTCTCACCATAGCTGGAGGGAGCGAAAGACGATGTCTGCGTCAGCTCTGGGGGATGCGGACCCCCTTGTCGAGGTAGAGGCTGCTGTAGTGGGCTCGGTGGGTGACGAACATCACCTGATGGCGACTGCCATCGGAGAGAATGATGAAATCACCGGCCTGGGCCGGGCTTTGCAAGCGGATCTCGTGTTCGGGGGCCGTCAACTTGTCGGCCTCCTCCCGGAAGGTGAGGGTGTAGGAATACATATGGCGCTCCACCGCAGGCTCATATACAGACACGCCTACAACTCTAGCCCCGGTGGCCGGGATCCGCGGCGCCCAAGCGGCGCCGATGGTGCAGATAATGTCAGCAGCGGTGAGGCACAGGGATCAGGGACGACCACTGAGCAGGATGGCGCCGCCCAGGGTGATGAAAAGCCCGCCGGTGATGCGGCCAACGAGGCGCTCGCTGCGACCTGGTTTGAAGTAGCGACCGGCGCGCCTGGCCAGGGCGACATAGCACAGATGCACCAGGCTGACGATGGCGCAGATGGTCAGGTACATGGTGATGAACTGCAGCGTCAGCGGACTCTGGTGATCGAGGAACTGGGGCAGCAGGGCGCAGAGGAAGACGATGGTCTTGGGGTTGCTGGCGGAGACCAGAAAGGCTTCTCGCAACAAGGAGAGGGTGGTTCTGGTGCGTCCCCGAGCGGTGGAGGGAGAGAGCCCTTGGGCATTGGTATTGGCCGCGCGCAGCGCCTTGTAGCCCAGATACACCAGGTAGCCACCCCCCGCCAGCTTGAGGGCGACAAAGAGGGGAGGCAGGGTTTCCAGCAGGGCCCCCACCCCCATGGCGACCAGACCGATGAGGATGGCCTAGCACCCCAGGTTGCCGAGGATGCTGACAAGGGGGGGCGCACCAGCCGTGTTGCAGACCGTTCTTGACCACCAGCAGCACATTGGGGCCAGGAGTCAGGGTCGCCAGCAGATAGGCTAGCGCAAACAGCATCCAGGTATTCGGGTTCATGAGCACGTCCTTGGCGTCAAAGCTGGCATGATGCCAGCCTCTTCGACGAGTCGTCCAGCGGCGTCTCCCCCGACCCCGAAGAGGATTCAGGGGAGGGCAATCCGGTGCAGCATGGTCTGCGGCAGGAAATGCAATAGGCAAGGATATGTATAAAAAAACCGCATGAAGGCAGTTTTTGATGATGCCTTCACATCGCAGATAAGCTGTCTTTTTTCTCGCCGGTCAACTAATGGCGTCGCAGCATACTGATTTCACCGATGTCGATGGATTGCCAATCGTAACCGCTGACCATCCTGCCACGAGCTTGTGGACGGGTGACGGTTTGAAAGAGCGACCTTCCTTTGGTGCGAGACAGGTCACGGTTGTGGACAGAAAGATCCCCTCTACTTGGCCATATGGAACCGCAATGAAAGAGGGGGGAGGATGTCACTTTTTGATGAGCGTCGTGTGCAGGATCTCTGTGCCCGCTTGCTGGCAGACACTAATAACCAGGGATATTCACTCGATAGCAAGCATGGCCGCGAGTTGAGAGATCTCCTGCAGGCTGTGGGTGGAGTCAAGCCAGTGGGACGAGGGGCTCGTCATGTGTTGACCGATGCTGGATGGAATTATCTCGCAGCACAGCTGGCACAGGTTGCACCAGTGATGCCGGACAGGCGTGACACGATAAGGGCTCTCGGGGTGGACCTGCCCGCACATCTAAACCAGGCCAGTTTTCATGCCCTCTGGCATGGGGACAGCAAGAGCGGGATAGATCCAGATAATGATGCTATCGACATCACGCTGACACAGGATGAAGTGATTCGACTTCGCACGCTGAGCCCGCTGTCACTCATCGACCAGGACGGACTGCGCCACGACATGAGGGCGCAACTGGCACTATTGGGAGAGCTGGTCTTACCGGAGCGCTGCTTGAGTAAGTTACATGGCATTGAGTGGCAGGGGCGGCAACTGGTCACGGTGGAGAACAAGGGAGCTTTCGTGGATTACCCGCTGCAAGTGGGGGAGTTGTTGCTCTATGTGCCTGGCCGCAATACCAAGTTGGCACGTCAGGTATTCCCGCTGTTGCCGGCTGCCGTACCCTGGGCCCATTTTGGCGATCTGGATCAGCGCGGATTGGATATCGCTAACGAGCTGGCCCATGCCCTTCGTCGTCCGTTGGCTCTTTGGCTACCCGACACCTTGATGGCCTATGTTCATCACTATGCCCGCACTCTGATCCGCCGTCTGGAGGGGCAACCGATCAGCAGAGGCAAGATCCCATGGTAGGAGGTCCCCGTGGTGAGTGAGCATGGCAAGCAACTGGAAGAGGTCCTTATATATCTGATCGAAAAGGGATTGTGGTTGGAACAGGAAGTATTGGTGCTAGCCGGAGGTTGGCAGTCATGGCCACTCGACGCGCCTTGCGGCCAACGCAGTAATGAAAAAACCGCCATCAGGCGGTTTTAATGGTTGTCAGCCCCTATTTCAGGACTTTTTTCAGCTTCTTGATCTTGCCTTCGTGCTTGGCGATTTTCGCCTGGCGGGCGGCGATCTTCTTCTTGATCTCTTTCTTGCTGGCCATGGGGCGGCTCCTTGGTCTCGTGGGCGCCATGGGGATCAGGGTGCCCGGGGTCTTTCCATGCGTGCCGGGAAGGCCCTCTCCATTGGCGCACTGACAGTCAGGGGAGGGGCATACCGCGGAACTGGTTTGCAGGATAGTCCAGTTTCCCGCGGGTGCCACCCGAACGGCAGGAAACAGAGGCAACAAAAAAGCGCCCCTGGGGGCGCTTCTGGCTTGAAGGGTCGGTATCAGGCCTTCTTCAGGTAGGCGGCCACCAGCACGATCTGCATGCCGTTGACCTTGCCCTCGATGTGCAGCGGGTTGTTGGTCAGGCGAATGCCCTTGACCAGGGTGCCGCGCTTGGCGGTGAAGCCGGCGCCCTTGACGTCCAGATCCTTGATCAGGGTGACGGAGTCCCCTTCCACCAGCACGGCGCCATTGGAGTCGACGGTCGGCACGCTGTCGTCATCGTCGCTGGTCACGCCGGCGTCTGCCCAGGCCTTGACCTCGTCTTCCATGTACATCATGTCCAGCATGTCCTGGGCCCAGAGCTCGCCCCGGGCGACGAGGGCCTTCAACTGGCGCCAGGCCATCACCTGCACCGCCGGCACCTGGCTCCACATGCTGTCACCCAGGCAGCGCCAGTGGTTCACCTCCGTGGTGTCCGGCTGCTCCAGCTGGCCGCGGCAGGTGGCGCAGAGGGCCACGCTGTGGTCGTCGTCGCTGGCGGGGGAGTGCGGCACCGGGAAGGCAGTCAGCGCATGTTCTGCGCCACACAGCTCGCATTTGGCATTTGCACGGGCTTGCAGGATGGCATTGATGGTCATGATTGGGTTCCGTTTATAGGGGTAAAGCGGCTCGCCGTGGCGGGCTGCGCGAATGAGGGGGCGGAATATAGCACAAATCCCTGCTTTTTGTCAGGCTACCAGCGCCGCACAGGCGAGTGCTTTTTGACGGCAGATCGCTAGAATGAGCCTCCCTTTTTGCGCCAAAGGACAGGTTCACCGTGCTGGCCCACCGTTTTCGACAACTGGACTGCTTGCTCACCGCCGAGCGACGCTGGTGGCAATACCAGCCCTATCACCACCTGGGGATCGCCTTTGCCCGCGAGGCGCCAGCCCTTGCGAAGTGCCTGGCAGCCCTGACCCTTGACGAGATAGCGCACCTCGACGGGGACATGGATGCGCTCTGCACCCTGCTCGCCCCCTGGATCCCGGCGGGGGCCGAGTTGCAGGCTCTCGGCGAGCTTGCCCCTTTCGCCCCCGAGCCCGTCCAGTGCGCCAGGGCCATGGCGATGTACATGCCGGGACGCAAGCAGGGGCAGATAGAGGCCTTCACCGGCTGCCTGCCCCCCCACCAAGGTCCCTATCTGGAGTGGTGCGCCGGCAAGGGGCATCTGGGGCGCCTGGTGTCGCTGCACCGTGGCGCGGAGATCCTTAGCCTGGAGTGGCAGGGGGCGCTCTGCGAGGAGGGGCGGCGGCTCGCCGCGCGCGACGGCGCCAACATGCGGTTCGTGGAGGCGGATGCCTTTGCCGCCGAGTCCGGGGCCCTCATCGCCCCGCACCATCACGCCATGGCGCTCCATGCCTGCGGCGATCTGCACACCCATCTGTTGACGCGGGTGGCCGAGGGGCGTGCCCAGGGGGTGACCCTCTCCCCGTGTTGCTACCACCTCATCAGAGGAGAGCACTACGCGCCCCTCTCCTGGGCCGCCAGGGCCAGTGCCCTGCGCCTTGGCAAGAGCGATTTGAAGCTGCCGCTGCAGGAGACGGTGACCGGCGGTGCCCGCATCGCCCGGCTGCGGGAGCGGGAGGTGGTGTGGCGCCTCGCCTTCGACTGCCTGCAGCGCCAGGTGCGCGGGGTGGATGAGTACCTGCCGGTGCCCAACCTGCAAAAGAGCCTGCTGACCGGGGGCTTCGAGGATTTCTGCCACTGGGCCGCCGAGCGCAAGGGGATGGGCTTGCCCGCGGGGCTCGACTACGCCGCCTTGCTGGCACAGGGGGAGCGCCGTTTTGGCGATGTCGCCCGCATGGAGCTGGTGCGCCACCTGTTTCGCCGCCCCCTGGAAATCTGGCTGCTGCTCGATCGCGCCCTTTTCCTCGAGGAGCAGGGCTACCGGGTGGAGGTGGGCACTTTCTGTCCCAAACCCATGACCCCGCGCAATCTGCTGATCCGGGCGGTGCGCGCAGGGGGGATCTGAGCAAGCGTCCGCACAGGTCGGATGGCTGCGCCAACAAGACCAGGGGCTGGATCCCCCTGCAAACGAGTGCCATCTGAGTGCAGGGAGGCATGGCTCACAATTTCGCCAAATTCTTAATTCTTGTCGTGAATTTAGTTGCCAGGATGCCTATGCTCGCCCTGACATTTTCAAGACAAGGATGGTTACCCATGTTCATGCTCACGCGCACCGCCTGCCTGGTTGCCCTCGTCTGGGCACTGCCCGGCCAGAGCGCCATGACAATCCAGCCCGATCCCCAGAACAGCGGTGGCTATGTGATGGCGGCGGCGGATCTTGCCAGTGCGGCCCAGGCCAAGACCGCCAACCCCATGTACGGGATCTGGTCCCACGCTCTGGCCACCCGGCCCAACACGGTGGTGGAGGCCATCGTGGCCCGCGCCCCCGGCAACCCGGACAACGTCAAGCGGGTCGAGCGGGTCTTCACCGAATCGGACTGGGAGTTCCTGACCCAGATGGCCGCCCCGGAGTACACCTACGAGCGCTTCCTGCGGGCGGTGGGCAAGTTCCCCGCCTTCTGCGGCGACTACACGGACGGGCGCAATGCGGACGCCATCTGCAAGAAGTCCATCATCACCGCCTTCGCCCACTTTGCCCAGGAGACCGGCGGCCACATTGCCAAGGAGAATGTCTCCGACAACCCCCTTGGGCTGGAGGAGTGGCAACAGGCCCTGGTGCACGTGCGGGAGATGGGTTGGTCTGAGGGGCAGACCGGCTACACCACGGGGTGTGGCCAGAGTGACTGGCAGAACCGGCGCTGGCCCTGCAGCACCGGTCAGGGCTATTTCGGTCGCGGTGCCAAGCAGCTCTCCTACCACTTCAACTACGGCGCCTTCTCCGAGGCCATGTTCGACGGCGACGCCACCGTGCTCCTCAACAACCCCGGGCTGGTGACGGACTCCTGGCTCAACCTCGCCTCCGCCATCTGGTTCTTCCTGACGCCCCAGGCTCCCAAACCCGCCATGCTGCACGTCATCGACCGGACCTGGGTGCCCTCCCAGCGTGAGCTGGCGGCGGGCATCGGCTACGGCTTTGGCACCACCATCAACATCATCAACGGTGGCATCGAGTGCGGCGAGCAGAACAAGAACAAGGGCCAGCCGGTCAACCGTATCCGCTCCTGGGAGGGGCTTGCGGCCCACTACGGGATCCCGCTGCTGGCGGACGAGAAGAACACCTGCTGGCAGCAGACCCCCTATGGCAGCCTCAACCTCAACGGCGCCACCGACGTGCTTTACACCAACTGGGACGGCAACTGGAAATACTACCCGGACAGACCCGGCGGCTACTCCTTCGAGTGCGATCTGGTGGGGTACCAGACCGCCTATTCGGCCCTGGTGCCGGGGGATTACGAGAAGTGCGTGACCAACTTCTACGGCTCCCACGCCAGCTGGCCCAAGGTACGGGTGGTGGCCACGCTGGATCCGGCCCCGGTCGACCCCGGCACGCCGCCGGTGGACGGGGTACCGGCCTGGGAGGCAGGCAAGGTCTACACCGCCGGCAACAAGGTGAGCCACAAGGGCGTGGTGTATCAGGCCAAGTGGTGGACCTAGGGCAACGAGCCGGGCAAGGGCGACCCCTGGGCACCGGTGACCTGAGAGTCAGTACAAGCGCAAGCACCCCGGGGAGGCCGCGCGCCTCCCTTGTTGATCGCAGCGCTGGCTTGTTGCGCCTCTTTTGGCGCTGATAGCCTGCGGGTTCACACCGAGGGAGGATGACCATGAACATCGCCATTCATTTTGAAATTCCGGTACAGGATCTGGAGAGAGCCATTCGCTTCTATGAGGGGGTCTTCGAGACGGTGCTGGAGCGGGTGCAGATCGATGGCAACGAGATGGCGCTCTTTCCCCTGGAAAGTGGCACGGCGGGCTGCTCCGGCGCCCTGGCGAAGGGGGAGAGCTATGTGCCGAGCCTGGATGGCACCCGGATCTATCTGCGGGTGGCTGACATCGAGGGGGCCATGGCCCGGGCACTGGCATCGGGCGGGGCCTGTCTCTATCCCGTCACCCGGGTCGGGGAGAGCCTCCGGGTGGCGGAGTGTCGGGATTGCGAGGGGAATCGCATCGCCTTGCAGGAGGGAACCTGACCATTATTTATCCGGTGCATGGGGTGTGTTGAGTCATTCATACGATGAATAAAGAGGGGGATTTTCCCGCTCCGGGAGCCTCAGCCTCGCGGTAAGGCCCCGGTATGGTCAGTTGTCGCCCCCCGGATCCCGTGCTACTTCATCTGGTGCGGCAAGAAGGCGAGCACCCGTTCGCCCGGTCTGTCGCCCCAACTCTCAGGAGGCATCATGGAAGGACATTGTCTGTGTGGCGGGATCACCGTGTCGAGCGGCGATCACAAGGAGGTCAACCTGTGTCACTGCGCCATGTGCCGGCGCTGGTCAGGGGGGCCCATGTTCGCGGTGCACGGGGGCAAGGGCGTGCGGTTCACCGGGATGGCCCCGGTGGCCTACCGCTCGTCGGAGTGGGCGGAGCGCGGATTCTGCCCCACCTGCGGCACCCATCTTTTCTACCATCTGTTGCCGACGGACGAGTACATCCTCTCCGCCGGCCTGTTTCAGGATCAGGGGTTCGAGCTCACCGGGCAGATCTTCATCGACGAGAAGCCCGACTTCTATGCCCTCAAGAACAACACCCCGACCCTGACCGGACAGCAGGTGTTCGAGCAGTTCGCCCCCAAACCCTGAGCCTGTACTCACCCCGAGGAGAAGCCATCATGGATGAACAACCGAAGGTGAAGGGGCCTGCCTCCTACTTTCCTGCCATCGAGCAGAAATACGGCCAGCCCATCGCCCACTGGCTGACCCTGCTGGCAGGGCGGGAGGAGCGCAAACACATGGCCCTGGTGGCCTGGCTCAAGGACGAACACGCCATGGGCCACGGCCATGCCAATGCCCTGGTGGCCCACTTTTTGGCGCAGCCCGATGCGCCCGGCGTGGCATGACAGTGCCACAGTGCAAAACGTGCAGGAAAGCCAGAGGATCAGAGAGATGAAGATAAGCGTCAGCGTCTGGGTTGCCAGGCCGATTGCCGATGTGTGGCAGGGCTGGAACACCCCCGCCAGCATCATGGCATGGAACGCCGCCTCCCCGCAGTGGCACTGCCCCCAAAGCCGGGTGGATCTGCGGGTGGGTGGGCGTTTTTGCCACCACATGGCGGCGCGGGATGGCAGCACGGGGTTTGATTTCGAGGGGACCTTCACCGAGGTCACAGCGCCGACGGGGCTCGGCTACGTCATGGACGATGGCCGCGAGGTGAGCGTGCGGTTCGTGGCAGAGCAGGGGGGCACCCGGGTGGAGGAGCGGTTCGATGCCGAGTCCCTGCACAGCGGCGAACAGCAGCGGGCGGGGTGGCAGAGCATCCTGGATAACTTCAAGCGACATATGGAAGCCGCCAGCTGACCCCTGTGGGGCGCCATAAAAAAACCACCGCAAGCTGGCGGTGGTTTTTTTATGGAGTTCGCCCGGGGCAAGGCGGGGCGGGGAAGGGGGTCACTCCTCGATGTCCAGCAGCACCAGGATGGCGCTCTCGCCCCCCCACTCCCGCGGCGCCTGGTGAAAGGCGCGCACAGCGGGGTGCTGGGCCAGCCAGCTCGGGATGCGCTGCTTGAGGATGTGCTTGCCGATGCCGTGCATCACCGAAGCGACGTGGATGTTCTCTTTTCGGCACAGGGTGAGCAGGGCCGCCAGCTCCTGCTTGGCCTGGTGCTGGTTCATGCCGTGCAGATCCAGATAAATCTCCGGCGGGTAGCTGCCGCGCTTGAGCTTTTTCAGCTCGAATTTTGACACGTCGTCGCGCACGTAACGGGTCGGCCCGTCCGCCTCGAGATGGGGCTGGTACTCGTCGCTGAAAAAGTAGTCAACCCCAAGCTTTTCGCGGCTCTCGCGCACTTCGCGTTTCTGCTTGACCGGGTTTGAGGAGGCCCTTATGGTATCTTGCTTAATTTTCCGGGTACCTTTGACAGCATCACGAAACAGCAGGCTTTCCTCGTCTGTGAGTGAGGGCGTATTTTTCATCAGGTACTCGTCTTGCTCGCTGTATAAAATTCTCGGGCCGGATATTACTCGACTTGGAGGTGGATTTGGACAAGATATTTATCGATGAGGTGGTTGCCGAAATGCACACCATCCAGGACATGTTGCGCTGGGCCATGAGTCGTTTCAACGACGCCGGGATCTTCTACGGACATGGTACCGACAACGCCTGGGATGAGGCCGTGCAACTGGTGCTGCCCGCGTTACATCTGCCGCCGGACGTGGATCCGGGCATGCGCCACTCCCGCCTGACCACCAGCGAGCGCCACCGCATCGCCGAGCTCATCATCCGCCGCGTGCAGGAGCGCATTCCGGCGCCTTACCTGACCAACAAGGCCTGGTATGCGGGCTGGGAATTCTACGTGGACGAACGGGTGCTCATTCCGCGCTCCCCCATCGCCGAGATGGTGGCCAACCGCTTCGCCCCCTTCCTGAAAGACGAACCGACCCGGATCATGGACCTGTGCACCGGCTCCGGCTGCATCGCCATCATCATGGCCCACGAGTTCCCCCATGCGGAAGTGGATGCCATCGACATCAGCGTCGATGCCCTCAACGTGGCCGAGCGCAACATCAACGATCACGGGCTGGAGCAGCAGGTTATCCCCATTCGCTCCGATCTGTTCCGGGATCTGCCGGCCGGTGA
The DNA here is from genome assembly GCF_002919855.1 of Aeromonas sp. ASNIH8. Lineage (NCBI taxonomy): Bacteria > Pseudomonadati > Pseudomonadota > Gammaproteobacteria > Aeromonadales > Aeromonadaceae > Aeromonas > Aeromonas sp. ASNIH8. Next base: position 37,625 of record NZ_PQLN01000006.1, read on the forward strand.
CAAGTACGATCTCATCGTCTCCAACCCGCCCTATGTTGACTCCGAGGACATGTCGGATCTGCCGGAGGAGTTTCGCCACGAGCCGGAGCTGGCCCTGGCGTCGGGCTCCGACGGCCTCAAGCTCACCAAACGTCTGCTGGCCAATGCCGCCGACTTCCTGAAAGAGGATGGCGTGCTGGTGGTCGAGGTGGGCAACAGCATGATCCACCTGGAAGCCCAGTTCCCCGAGGTGCCCTTCACCTGGGTCGAGTTCGAAAACGGCGGCCACGGCGTCTTTGTGATGACCCGCGCAGAGCTCGAGCAGCACCAGGCCCATTTCGCCATTTACAAGAACTAAGCAGCAAGGAGCATTCATGGCAGGGAACAGTTTCGGCCAACTCTTTCGGGTCACCACTTTCGGCGAGAGCCACGGTCTGGCGCTGGGCGCCGTGGTCGACGGCTGCCCGCCGGGGCTGGAGATAAGCGAAGACGATTTGCAGGGGGATCTGGACAGGCGCAAGCCCGGTACGTCCCGCTACACCACTCAGCGCCGCGAGGCGGACGAGGTGAAGATCCTCTCCGGGGTGTTCGAGGGCAAGACCACGGGCACCTCCATCGGGCTGCTCATCGAGAACACCGATCAGCGCTCCAAGGACTACTCCGAGATCAAGGATCTGTTCCGTCCGGGTCACGCCGACTACACCTATCACCAGAAGTACGGCCAGCGTGACTACCGTGGCGGCGGCCGCTCCTCGGCCCGCGAGACCGCCATGCGGGTCGCGGCGGGGGCCATCGCCAAGAAGTACCTGAAACAGGTGCACGGCATCGAGATCGTGGGTTTTCTCTCCCAGCTCGGCCCCATCAAGGCGGAAGGGTTCGACGAGAGCCAGATCGAGCAGAACCCCTTCTTCTTCCCCGATGCGGGCAAGCTGGAGGCGCTGGATGAATACATGCGTGCCCTCAAGAAAGAGGGCAACAGCGTGGGGGCCAAGGTGTGTGTCGTGGCACGCAATGTGCCGGTGGGCCTGGGGGAGCCGGTGTTCGACCGCCTCGACGCCGACATCGCCCACGCCATGATGGGCATCAACGCGGTGAAGGGGGTGGAGATCGGTGACGGCTTCGCGGTGGTGGAGCAAAAAGGCTCCGAGCATCGGGACGAGATGACTCCGGCCGGCTTTGCCAGCAATCATGCGGGGGGCATCCTGGGGGGCATTTCGTCGGGTCAGGAGATCGTGGTGAGCATGGCCCTCAAGCCTACCTCCAGCATCACGGTGCCGGGCAAGACCATCACCACCAGCGGTGAGGCCACCGAGATGATCACCAAGGGTCGTCACGACCCCTGCGTCGGCATCCGTGCCGTGCCCATCGCCGAGGCCATGCTGGCCCTGGTGCTGATGGATCACCTGCTGCGCCACCGCGCCCAGAACCAGGGCGTGCACACCCAGACCCCGCAACTGCGCTGATCATGCTGCAGGCAGGGTGAGTGATCACCAAAAACCACAAGGCGACCCCAGGGTCGCCTTTTTCATGGTTTTTTGCCGGCGTCGGCGTCAGGGGGCCGATGGCGTCGAGAGCGATGACAGCCGGGTTGCGTCCAGGCGGCAGCGGGGCGGCGCAAAGGCGGGATCCGGTGAGGGCAGGGCGGCGATGGCGGAATCGATGCGGGCGAGCGAGTCCTCGTTCACGGCCTCTTTGGCAAACATCAGGCGCACCGGCTGCTGGTGCAAGAGCACCTGACACTGGATGGCATCGCTCGCCCCGAGCTGGCCGAGCCGGTAGCGGGCGTACTGCCACTCCATGATGACGCCGTCGAGGCGGCGCGCCAGCAAGAGGGTGAGCAGCCTGTCATCGCTGTTGTATTCGCTCGCCTGCCCGAGGGCGGGGCACTCCTCGCTCATCGGCAGGGGGCGGGTGCCCCGCAGCTTGCCAAGGCGCAGCCCCTTGGCCTGGCACAGGGTTGCCAGCTCCGTGATCTCTCGCCAGCCCTCGGGCTCCCCGGCCTGCGGGCGCTGGCTCAGCAGCACGAAGCTGGCGCGCCGATAGGGGGCGGAGAAGCGGGCGAACCGCTCCCGCTCGGGGGTTTTCAGGGCGCCCATGGCCACGTCCAGCTGCTGGCGCTCCATGAGGTAGAGGGCCCGGGCCCAGGGGAGGTTGCGAAAGGCGGGCTCCACGCCTGCCTTGCCCAGGATCTGGCGGGTCAGGGTCACGTCCAGTCCACCGAGGGTGCCGTCGGCAGCGATTTGACTGAAAGGGGGCCAGTGGCTCCAGGCCACCGACAGGGTCTCCCTGGCGGCGAGGGGCTGGGCGAAGAGCAGGGGCAGGACGAGGCCCAGCATGCGCCGGGCGGTGGGGGTGAACTTCCGTTTCAATCAAAACCTCCTGTTCCGTGTATCGCGCCGTCCCCGGCAGGCTGCGCAGGGGCATTGATACATACGGCGATTCGGGCCATTTTGTCCTGCCTTCGTCCCTATTTCCAGCCGTGCTGGGAGGCGCATCACATTTTCCTCGTCTAAGTGCGCCAACTCCGTTAGACTGCGCCTCTATTCTTTCCCCTTTGCTCTGCTCCCCGGGGAAATCGTTGTTTTCTCTATAGGCCCGGATCCTGTGAGATGGCATCGGCTCAGCAGAGGAGCCCCACCACGATCTTTGGCGCCCCTATCCCTAGCAGGTAACTATGAGTTTTACTTCCCTCGGTCTGGCCGAACCCTTGTTGCGTGCCGTTGCCGAGCAAGGCTACGACACCCCGTCTCCCATTCAGCAACAAGCGATCCCGGCGGTACTGGCTGGCCGTGATCTGATGGCCGCCGCCCAGACCGGGACCGGCAAGACCGCAGGTTTCACCCTGCCGATGCTGCAGCGTCTGATTGAAAGCAAGCGCAAGGTCTCCCCGAACCGCATCCGCGCCCTGGTGCTGACCCCGACCCGCGAGCTGGCCGCCCAGGTGGGCGAGAGCGTGCGCAACTACGGCAAGTACCTGCCGATCCGCAGCCACGTGGTATTTGGCGGCGTGAGCATCAACCCCCAGATGATGGCGACCCGCCGTGGTCTGGACGTGCTGGTGGCCTGCCCGGGCCGCCTGATGGATCTCTACAACCAGAACGCCGTCAAGTTCGACGAAGTGGAGATCCTGGTACTGGACGAAGCGGACCGCATGCTCGACATGGGCTTTATCCGCGACATCCGCCGCATCCTGGCCCTGCTGCCGAAGAAGCGCCAGAACCTGCTCTTCTCCGCCACCTTCGCCGACGAAATTCGCGAGCTGGCCACCGGTCTGCTGGACAACCCGGCGGTGATCGAAGTGACCCCGCGCAACAGCACCGCCGAGCGCATCGAGCAGCTGGTACACCCCTGCGACAAGGCCAACAAGATTGCCCTGCTGAGTCACCTGGTCACCAGCAACGACTGGCAGCAGGTGCTGGTGTTCACCCGTACCAAGCACATGGCCAACCGCGTTGCCGAGACCCTCGACAAGAACGGCGTCAGCGCCGCCGCCATCCACGGCAACAAGAGCCAGGGTGCCCGTACCCGTGCCCTGGCCGGTTTCAAGGATGGCAGCGTCAAGGTGCTGGTGGCGACCGACATCGCCGCCCGTGGCCTGGACATCGACAAACTGCCGCAGGTGGTCAACTTCGAGCTGCCGAACGTGGCGGAAGATTACGTGCACCGTATCGGTCGTACCGGCCGTGCCGGCGCCGCCGGTCACGCCATCTCCTTGGTCGCGGCCGATGAAGGCAAGCTCATCAAGGCCATCGAGCGCCTGACCAAGCAGAACATCCCCTGCGAGCAGGTGGCCGGCTTTGAAGCCTCCCGCGAGACCCTCGACAACATCGCCCGTGGTATCGGTGCGCCGCTTCGCAAAGAGCCGCGGGATCCGAGCGAGCAGCGCCGTGCGCCGCGTCCGCAAGGTCAAGGCCAGCGTCAGGGGGCCGGTCGCTCCGGCAATGGCGGCGGTGGTAACGGCGGTGGCAATCGCACTGGCAACGGCGGCAAGCCCAAGCCTCAGGGTGGTCAGCGTCCGGCTGATGGCGCCGCGAAGCCGGCCCAGGCCCGTCGTCCCCGTCGCGCCAGCCACAACCAGTAAGCGGTCAGGGAGCCAGGCTCCCCCACTGTTCGGTTGATACAAAAAGCCCCGCCAATCTGGCGGGGCTTTTTTTGTCCTGGTAGACGCTATTCACCGTAGAGGCGGATCTCCAGCACATGGGTGATGGCCTCGCCGCTCCAGTGGTACTCCAGATGACGGGCGTGGTCCACACGGCTGACCAGGCGGGGGCGATAGAGCACGTGACAGTCGTGACCGGGGTGGCGCACCGAGCGGTAGTGGATGCCGTCCGCCCCGGCGACCTTCTGCTCCCGGGCGAAGGCCTGGGCGGGGCCGTAATCGGTGGCGTGATAGAGGGGGCCTGGCAGAAACGCCGGGCCCGTGATGTCGATGAGGCTGGCGCTGAACTGCGCCTGGATCACCCGCATCTGCACCTTCTGGGCCGGCTCCCGGGTGTACCCGAAGATCCGCTCCCTGTGGTAGACCGTCTCCTTGATGCCGGTGTCGAGGGAGGGGGCACAATAGTAGCCGCCAAAGTTCCCCGTGGTGAAACGGGCACCCTCGGGATTGAGGTGAGTGAAGGCGGCCATCACATAGCTGCCGCCGGGCAGCCCCACCAGCCAGTCTTCCCTGGGCACCCGCATCAGCTCGCCCGCTTCTTCCCTCAGCCTGTCGTTGGTCAGGGCCTCGACGGCCCAGACCGCCTCCAGCTCGTCGGCGGTAGCGACGTCTTCATAGAGGCAGATGGGGGGAAAGCGGCTCGGAATGATGCGATAGGCGCAGGCATTGTGGAAGGCGCGCAAGGGCGGGGAGGACATCAGGCCATCTCCCCGCGCCAGGCGTGCAGCCGGGTGGCCACTTCGTAGAGATCGGCCACCCGCCCACCCTGCATGACCTCCATGGCGCTGCGCCCGGCAAAGAAGGGGTGGCTGTTGGGTTTGCGCACCCAGCCATAGATGCTCTCATCCAGGCTGAACAGTAGCCGCAGGCTCTTGTGGATGTTGAGCAAATAGCTCATCCGCTCCTGGAGATCGGCGCTCAGCCGAATGCCGCCGCTGGCCTCCTTGTACTTGTTCAGGGTGGAGCGGGAGGTAATGCCAAGCAGCCTGAGCTGTTCATCCGTGCTGCACTGCCATTTGTCCAGGATGCGAAACACCACGGGCAGGGCCTTGCTGGGATCGACGGCGGGCTGTTGCCGGGGAAGAGATGCGGTGGCGACCATGTTGCCTCCCGGGTTGGCGTGCCAGACGGGCACGGGATCATGAGTTGTCTGCTAAGCAGTGTAGGGCAGGGGCGCAGTCATGTACATATCTATACATGGTTGCACTCAAATGTTCATTATTGGATGGATTTCGCGAGGAGGGGCGTGGGTCGGCCAAGTGAGCCCGTGCCAATGAAACGCCCCGCCAACTGGGTTGGCGGGGCGTGTCTCTTTGCGGCGTTTCTGCTTGTCGGGTCGGGGAGATCAGAGGGCGGGCAGCAGCCCCATGCTGACGCTGACCTGCACCCCGACGATCAGTACCCCCATGGCACCGGCCAGACCCAGGGCCAGCACGCCACCCGGGACGCGGTAGTGGTCTGCCTCGGCCTGCTTGCGGCTCTGCCACACCAGGGCCACCGGCAGCAGCACCGCCAGCACCGCCAGCGCAATGGCGGCGTAACCCAGCGCCATGATGAAGCCTTGCGGAAAGTAGAGGGCGAACAGCAGGGGCGGCACGAAGGTGATGAGGCCGGTCTGGGTGCGGCCCTGCCAGTTGTCCTTGCGACGGGTCACCTTGGCCATGAAGTCGAACAGTCCCAGGGTCACCCCGAGGAAGGAGGTGGCGAGCGCAAGATCCGCAAACAGATGCATCGCCTGGTTGAAGGCGGGCCAGCTCACCAGGCCGCCGACGTTGGCCAGCAGGCTGTCCAGGGCGCCGCCGGTCTGGATCAGGGATTGCTGGCCCAGCAGCCCCAGGATGGCGACCTGCCACAGCACGTAGAGCACGAGTGGCAAGGCGGAGCCCCACACGAAGACCCGGCGCAACTGCCTGGGGTTGTCCCCGAGGTAGAGCATGACGCTCGGGATGGAGCCGTGGAAGCCGAAGGAGGTGAAGATGACCGGCAGGCCCGCCAGCAGCAGGCCTTCCCCGAGGGGCATGGAGAGCAGGTGCTGCCCCTGGGCGCGGGGCAGCAGCAGCGCCAGCACCGCCACCATGATCACCAGCTTCACGGTGAACATCAGGCGGTTGAGGTAATCCACCTGCCTGGTGCCGACGCACACCATGCCGCCAAACAGCAGGGTAAAGACCCAGGCCGCCTGCTCCTGGCCGAGGGGAAGGCCGGCATCGGCCAATGCCTGGGCCAGCAGGCTGCTGCCGCCGCTGATGTAGGCGGAGGCCAGGGCGTAGAACAGCATCAGGATGCAGAAGGAGGCGATGCCCTTGCCCCAGGGGCCGAGCAGGTGATCTGCCAGCTGGTGCAGGTACCACTTGCCGGTGCTGAGGCTGGCTTCCACCTGCAGCATGGCGGTGAAGGCCATCAGGGCCCAGAGGCCGATCATCAGCATCAGGGTGGCGGGGCCGCCCAGGGACGAGGAGGCCAGCGGCAGGGCCAGCATGCCGGCGCCTATGGTGGTGCCGGCAATCAACAGGGTACAACCCAGGGTCTTGGTATTCATGTCATCCATCCGAAAGTGAGGGGCGCTGTTGCAAACAAGAGAGAGCCAGTTGGCTGTGTCGGGAGACGCCTCCGGGGAAAAGCCGGAGGCTAGCAATATCGGTGTGGATACATCTGTACCTGAAACCTGTCAGTTGTAAAAATTGGTTGCCAAGTTAGCGGATTGAAATGGCGGAAACAACCCCTTAAAAGCGGATTTTGTGCTGTGGCAAGCCGAAGGGTGGCAATAAAAAGTGACACATTGCGCCATGCGCCGAAAAAATGCGCCCCTCAAGGGGAGGCCGCCCGTCAGGCTGCGTTGCGGGTCGACATCGAGAGCGCCCGCGTTGGCGGCAACAGGGCTTGCAGAGGGTAACACGGGGCCCTGGTGGTGCGACTGGCCTGATATAAGCAAACATCGGGTCATACTCCAAAAAGCCATCATTTTCACTTATATCGAGCCGAGGCGCCGATAAACGGGTCCTGGCGCGGGGTGGCCAACCCTGCCGGCGGGGTTGCCGCCCGGCAGATCACCTCAAAGCCAGAAGGCGCAGGGCAAAAGCTGAGACAACAGGGGAGAACACAAGCAGGTGTGGGGGAGGAGGCTCAGGGGCTGGCACGGCGGGCCGCCCCCGGGGTGGTGCGTCGTGGTCGGGTCAGCGGCGGCGTTTGAGGGTACGGCTCACATAGTGCAGGCCGCTCTGGTAGTCGCCATTGACCGCCTTGAGGGCCAGCGTCAGGGCCTGGCTTGCCAGGGCGTCGTGCTGCTGGGGCAGGGAGTTGATGCCAAAGGGGAGGAAATCGAGCAGGCGGTCATCCCCGAAGGTAGCCATGGCGAGCTGGCTCATGTCAGCCTCCTGCTCCAGCAGGTAGTCGAGCACCCCCTCCATCAGGATGTAGGAGGTGGTGATCAGCGCCTCGGGCAGTTGCCCGAGCTGCTGATGGAGCGTCTTGATCAGGCGATACCCTTCGGTGCGCGAGAAGTGGGCCCCTTCACACAGGTGGCGGGTCGCACTGTGACTGGCAATGGCCTGTTCGAAGCCCGCTTTTCGCTCCTGACTGATCGTCAGTTCCGGCAGTGCAGTGATCAAGGCGATATGACCGATGGCCGGGGTGAGCAGGGAGGTGGTGAGGTCCAGGCTCGCCTTCTGGTTTTCACTCGCCACGGTGACGAAGTGCTCGGTGGCCATGGCACGGTCGATGGCGAGGATCTGCACGCCCCTGGACTGCTGCTCCAGGTAGAAGGGATCCGCCGGGAGGAGGCAGCTTGCCACCAAGAGCGCGTCCACATGGCGGCTCACCAGCATCCGGGCCAGCTCCTTTTCGGTGTCCGGATCGTCCTCCGAGCAGACGATGAGCAACTGATATCCCTGGGTGCGGGCCCCTTGCTCCAGGCGCTTGGCGAGCTTGGCGTAACTGGCGTTTTCGAGGTCGGGCAGGATGAAGCCGAGGGTGCGGGTCTGGCCGCCGCGCAGGGAAGCGGCGCGGCTGTCCGGCTGATAGTTGTGGGCATGGACCACGGCCATCACCTTGTCGCGGGTTGCCTGGCTGATGCGGTATTGATCGGCCTTGCCATTGATCACATAGCTGGCGGTGGTGCGAGAGACACCGGCCAGCGCGGCGATTTCATCCAGTTTCATCATGTTGGCTCTGTTTGAGTTGCAAGGCCCGCGCCGGTTCCTGGTTGGGGCGCCGAAAAGTGTGCGCGGGATCATATCATTGAAACGTACTTTCTGCGGGATCTTGAACAATGCGCTGAAACGATTCAGTCTGAGTGTAAGTGAAACGATTCAGCTTGTCAGTAACGGATGATTATCTGCACTTGGAAATGGGTTCCGGCTCACCAAAGCGAGAGATCACCGTCTATTGTCAGCAGGCAAGTTACCCAAAAATCGAGTTGAGTTGAGCCGGTACGCCGCGAGGCGAAGCCGGACCTGATGGAGAATCTCTATGTTGAAGTTGGCGCGACAGCAAATCCTGCTGGGACAATCGGTGACGACCAAGGCGGACGCCATCGCCCTGCTGGCAAGCAAACTGACCGACGCCGGTCTGGTTGAAGCAGGTTACGTGGACGGCATGCTGGCGCGGGAAGCGCAGCACGCCACCTATCTTGGCAGCGGTATCGCCATTCCCCACGGCACCACGGACACCCGTCATCTGGTGAAGAGCACCGGCGTCATGGTGGCCCAGTTCCCCCACGGCATCGAGTGGGACGAGGGGCAGATTGCCTACGTCGCCATCGGCATCGCCGCCAAGTCCGATGAGCATCTGGGCATTTTGCGCCAGCTCACCCACGTGCTGGGTGACGAGCAGGCCGCAGCCCAGCTCAAGGGGGCGACCGACGAAGAGACCATCATCAATATCCTGACTGGCGCGACTGGCGCCAAAGAGGTGCAATACCTGACCCTGGCGGACTTCCCGGCCGACGACCAGGACCAGTTGCTGCTGGGGGCTGCGGCCCGCGCCAAATCCGCAGGCTGGGGAGACGCCGCCATGGTGAGCGCCCTCCTGGACAGTCAGCCTGTTCACCTGGGGGAGGGCATCTGGCTGGCCCGTGCGCAAGCGGCCCAGACCGGTTGGGTGCTGGCCACCCCGAGCACCCCGCTGAACGTCGGTGAATTGCCGGTCAGCGCCCTGCTGCTGCTGTGTGCCGCAGATAGCGGCCATTTGACGCAACTCGAGAATCTGGCCAAGCTGGCCGCAGCCGGCCAGCTGGCCACCCTCTCTGGCAACGACGGTCTTGCCATGTTGCAGGCGGGTCCGGCGAGCGGGCTGTCCGAGACCTTCACCATCATCAACCCCCACGGTCTGCACGCTCGTCCGGGCGCCATGCTGGTCAAGGTGGCCAAGGAGTATGAATCCGACATCCGCGTCGCCAACCTCGATGGCAGCGGTGAAGCCGTCTCTGCCAAGAGCCTGATGAAGGTGATCGGGCTTGGGGTCAAGTGCGGTCATCGTCTGGCGTTTCGCGCCGAAGGAGCGGATGCCGAAGCCGCCCTCAAGGGCATTGGCGAAGCCATTGCCGCCGGCTTGGGCGAGGGGGCGCACTGATGGACATCGTCACCATCACCCTCAATCCCGCGCTCGATCTCACCACCCGTCTGGAGGTCATGCACCCTGGCGAGGTCAATCTGGTGAGCGAGGCCAATTTGCGCGCCGCGGGCAAGGGGATCAACGTCGCCATGGTCTTGAAAGATCTCGGCCGTGACGTAGGCCTGACCGGCTGGCTCGGTGAGGGCAACCAGCAGAGCTTTGTCTCCCTGTTCGAGGAACGAGCCCTTGCCGATCACTTCGTGCGCGTGGCGGGCGACACCCGGATCAACGTCAAGATCTCCGAACAATCCGGCCGGGTGACCGATCTCAATCTGCCGGGACTCGCCGTGCAGGAAGGCGATGTCAGCGCCCTGGAAGCGGCGCTGGAGCGACTGGCTCCCCACACCGACTGGTTCGTGCTGGCGGGCAGCCTGCCCAAAGGGGTGTCCCCCGATTACTGTGGCCATCTGATCCACCTGCTCAAGGCCAAGGGCAAGCAGGTGATCTTCGATTGCAGCGGCGCGGCGTTGAGCGAAGGGATCAAGGCGGCGCCGACCCTGGTCAAACCCAACCTGGAAGAGCTGAGCCAGTGGGCCGGTCGTCCCGTGAAGACCCTGAGCGAGCAGGCCGAGTGCGCCCGCGCGCTGCAGGCAAGCGGGATCCCCAACGTGGTGATCTCCAATGGTGCCGACGGCCTCATCTGGTTTGCACCGGATGCCACCTGGCAGGCGATTCCGCCGCGCATGGAGGTGGTCAGCACCGTGGGTGCCGGCGACTCCCTGGTGGCGGGCCTGGTCCATGGCATGAGCCTGGACTGGACGCCGGAGCAGACCCTGCGTCTGGCCACCGCCGTCTCGGCACTGGCGGTGAGCCAGGTCGCGGTCGGCTTCAACGATATCAATGTGCTCAAACCGTTACTCGAGCAGGTGCGCGTACAGCGTCTGGATGATCTGGCACCGACTCAACCCCAACCCCATTTGATGGCTAACTCAGGAGATGCCCAATGAAAGCAATTCTGGTTACGGCTTGCCCGGCGGGCATTGCCACCAGCTTTCTCGCTGCAAAACGGATAGAACAGCAGGCCAAACTGGCTGGCTGGGAGCTCACCCTCGACGTCGAGTCCAGCGTGCAGCCCCGTCAGGTTCCCTCGAAAGAGCAGATTGCCGCCGCCGACCTGGTGCTGGTCGTTGCCAGCGCACCGGTGGATCTGGCCGCCTATGACGGCAAGTCGCTCTATCGGGGCGACATGGTTCTGGCGCTCCAGGATCCCGCTGCCCTGCTGGAAGCCGCGCGAAGCGGTGCCAGCGTCTATCGCCATGAGGCGGCACCTGTGGTTGCCAAACCGGCCAGCGGTGCCAAGCGCATCGTGGCGGTGACGGCCTGCCCGACCGGGGTGGCCCACACCTTCATGTCGGCCGAGGCCCTGGAGACCATGGCCAAGCAGCTGGGTCACCAGATCCGCGTCGAAACCCAGGGCTCGGTCGGTGCCCAGAATGCCTTGACGGCGGACGAGATTGCCGCCGCCGATCTGGTGTTCCTCGCCACTGACATCGAGGTGGACATGGCGCGCTTTGACGGCAAGCCGGTCTATCGGACCAGCACGGGTGCGGCGCTCAAGAAAACCCGGGCCGAGCTCGACAAGGCCTGGACCGAGGCGAAGGTCTATCGCCACAGCGGCGCGGCTGCGGTCAAGAAAGAGGAGAAAGCGGGCCCCTACAAGCACCTGCTGACCGGCGTCTCCTTCATGCTGCCCATGGTGGTGGCGGGGGGCCTTATCATCGCGCTCTCCTTCATCTTCGGCATTGAAGCGTTCAAGGAAGAGGGGACGCTGGCCGCGGCCCTGATGAAGATCGGTGGCGGCTCCGCCTTCGCCCTGATGATCCCGGTGCTGGCAGGCTACATCGCCTACTCCATCGCCGACCGTCCGGGTCTGGCGCCCGGCATGATCGCCGGTATGCTGGCAAGCTCGCTCGGCGCCGGTTTCCTTGGCGGCATCGTCGGCGGCTTCCTCGCCGGTTACAGCGCCAAGTTCCTGAGCGACAAGGTGCGCCTGCCGGTCACCCTGGAAGCCCTCAAGCCCATCCTCATCATTCCGCTCTTTGCCAGCCTGTTCACCGGTCTGGTGATGATCTACGTGGTGGGTGGCCCGGTGGCGGGCATCATGAACGCCATGACCGAGTTCCTCAACAACATGGGCTCTGCCAACGCGGTGCTGCTGGGTGTCATCATCGGCGCCATGATGTGCTTCGACATGGGGGGCCCGGTCAACAAGGCGGCTTATGCTTTCGGTGTCGGCCTGCTCGCCTCCAAGACCTATGCCCCCATGGCAGCGGTCATGGCCGCCGGCATGGTGCCTGCACTGGGGATGGGGATCGCGACCTTCCTGGCCAGCAGAAAGTTCATCAAGGCGGAGCAGGAAGCGGGCAAGGCCTCCTTCGTGCTGGGTCTGTGCTTCATCTCCGAGGGGGCTATCCCGTTTGCCGCCAAGGATCCCATGCGCGTCATCCCGGCCTGCATGGCGGGCGGCGCCCTGACCGGTGCGCTCTCCATGCTGTTCGGCTGCGAGCTGGTGGCACCCCACGGTGGTCTGTTCGTGCTCTTCATCCCGAACGCCATCAGCCATGTGATGATGTACATCCTGGCGATCGCCGCCGGTTCTCTGGTGACCGGGGTGGCCTACGCCATGCTCAAGCGTGGCGAGGAGCAGGCCAAGCTGGCGACCGCCTGAGGACGTCACGGCGTGACACACCCTTCATGACAAGGCGGCCCTGGGGCCGCCTTTCTTGTTGAGGGGAGGGGCAACGTGGGATTTAAAAATCCCAGCCCGGCGGGGGCGGCGGATCGGCCGCCTCTGCGGCCTGCGCCTTGCGGCGAGCGGCCTCGACCCTGGCCTTGCGGCTGCGGCACAGGCGCATCACCTCCTGCTGCTGGGCAGGGGTCATGGCAAGCCAGTTGAAACGCTCCTCGCGACTTCGCAGGCATCCCTTGCAATACCCCTTGTTGTTCAGTTCGCAGACCCCGACACAGGGGCTCTGGAGCGGGAAGATTTCGAGCTGTTCCATCCATGACCTCTCACACCTTGTCACCTTGTTATAACCCAGAAGATCACGGCAGGAGAAATCCGTCGTCAGGGGCGTGAAGGCGTTTGCTTTCCCCGGGCAATTTTGGCATCTTCCCCGCCGTGCAAGACACTCGGTGTTATATGAGGACATATGAATAGACATGCGTACTGGTTGGCCGTCGCCGTGGTGGGGCTGGCCGGTTGTGCGGGCAACCCTGAACCGGTCAAGGTGCCCCAGAAGAAGGTGGAATCCGGATGTTTTCTGAACTGCGAGATCCCTGAGAATCTGGGCAAGCAGTATCTGGATGGCGCCCTGCCGGGGGATCTGGTGCGGGTAGAGCGGGTCAACAGCCGCGCCCGCGCCGATTACAGCAAGTTCGGTCCCCAGAGCCGGATGGTGATGGAACGCTCCGGCCGCATGGCGAGCCGCTATGGGGAGCTCTATCGTCAGCTCTCACGCTGGGTCGCCAATGGGGGCAATCCCGCCCATATCACCCAGTACGGCATCAGCCTGGCGCAGCTTGGCGGTGCAGACCGCATGGGCAACGTGCTCTTCACCGGTTACTACTCGCCGGTGCTGGAGGTGCGCCATCGCCCGGACGCCCAGTACAAGTATCCCATCTATGCCATGCCCAACTGCGGCGGTCGCTGCCCGAGCCGGGCCGAGATCCACCGGGGGGCGCTGGCCAACCGGGGGCTGGAGCTGGGCTACAGCAAATCCCTCATCGACAACTTCCTGATGGACGTGCAGGGTTCCGGCTTCGTTCACTACGGCGATGACGACCGGTTGCAGTACCTTGGTTACAGCGGCAAGAACGGCCACGGCTATGTCAGCATTGGCCGGGTGCTCATCGACCGTGGCGAAGTGCCCAAGGAGCAGATGTCCATGAAGGCCATCAAGGAGTGGGCCAATCGTCAGCCGGAAGAGAGCGTGAAGGAGCTGGTGGAGCAGAACCCCTCCTATGTCTTCTTCGAGCGCCGTCCCACCAATGACGTGGTGGGGGCTGCCGGCATTCCGCTCTTGCCGATGGCGGCGGTGGCTGCCGACAAGACCCTGCTGCCCATGGGTACCCCCATCCTCGCGGAAGTGCCGCTGCTGGACAAAGAGGGCAACTGGACCGGCAAGCACCAGCTGCGGCTGCTGATTGCGCTGGATGTGGGAGGCGCGGTGAAGAAGGGCCACCTCGATCTCTACCACGGCATGGGGGAGAAAGCCGGTGTCGCGGCCGGTCACTACAAGCATTTTGGCCGGGTCTGGAAGCTGGGTCTGCACCACGGGCCGACCGCCGCCCCCTGGTTGTAACGCCCCCGGGTTGTAATGTAAGAGGGGCCATGGCCCCTCATTTCTCTCAAGAGACGGGAGATTCCCATGAAAAAAGCCGCCGGAGCAATCCGGCGGCTTTTTGTTTGCGGGGCAGATCTGGCGATAAGGGCCGTCAGCCCTTTCGGATATCGAGCTTGATGGCGCCCACCGGCTGACAGCAGCAGGGGAGGCACTCCCCCTGGGAGACAAAGGCGAGCGGGACGGCGGCGTAGTGCACCTTGCCCGCCAGCAGCGGGGTGCGGCAGGCGCCGCAATAGCCGCTGCGGCACTGGAACTCCACGTGATGGCCGTGGCGCTCCAGGGTCTCCAGCACGCTTTCGCCGGGATGGGGGTGCAGCACACCGTCCAGGGTCTGTACCTGGGGGGCTTGCCCCTCCGGCGCCGTGGTGGCGGAATGCAGGGGCGCGTTCAGGGTGGCGGTGGCGTCACTCACGGACGTCGCTCTCCCGCATCATGGTCTGCCAGCAGAGGTCGCCTTGCATCACAGCTCGAAGTCACCCAGATCGTCGGCGTGCACTTCACTGTCGATCTGACCCACCAGATAGGAGCTTACTTCCACTTCCTGGGGCGCCACCTGCACGTTGTCGGAGGAGAGCCAGGTGTTGATCCAGGGGATGGGGTTCTGCTTGGTGCCGGCAAAGGCCGGTTGCAGGCCGACGGCCGCCATGCGCAGGTTGGTGATGTATTCCACGTACTGGCAGAGGATGTCCTTGTTCAGGCCGATCATGGAGCCGTCCTGGAACAGGTACTCGGCCCACTCCTTCTCCTGCAGGGCCGCTTCCTTGAACAGCTCGAAGCAGGCCTGCTCGCACTCGACGGCGATCTCCGCCATCTCGGGGTCGTCGTTGCCGCTGCGCATCAGGTTCAGCATGTGCTGGGTGCCGGTCAGGTGCAGCGCTTCGTCACGGGCGATCATCTTGATGATCTTGGCGTTGCCCTCCATCAGCTCGCGCTCGGCGAAGGCGAAGGAGCAGGCGAAGCTCACGTAGAAGCGGATGGCTTCGAGGGCGTTGACGCTCATCAGGCACAGGTAGAGCTTCTTCTTGAGCTCCCGCAGGCTGATGGTGACTTCGCGATCCCCGATCCGGTGAGTCCCCTCACCGTGCAGGTGATAGACGGAGGTGGCCTCGATGAGATCGTCATAGAAGTGGCTGATGGAGCCGGCGCGCTTCAAGATCTGCTCGTTGGTCACGATGTCGTCGAACACCTGGCCCGGGTTGTTGACGATGTTGCGGATGATGTGGGTGTAGGAGCGAGAGTGGATGGTCTCGGAGAAGGCCCAGGTCTCGATCCAGGTCTCCAGCTCCGGGATGGAGACCAGGGGCAGCAGGGCAACGTTGGGGCTGCGGCCCTGAATGGAATCCAGCAGGGTCTGGTACTTCAGGTTGGAGATGAAGATGTGCTGCTCGTGGGGCGGCAGAGCCTGGAAGTCGATGCGGTCGTGGGAGACATCCACCTCTTCCGGGCGCCAGAAGAAGGAGAGCTGCTTCTCGATCAGCCGCTCGAAGATGTCGTGCTTTTGCTGATCATAACGGGCCACGTTGACCGACTGGCCGAAGAACATCGGCTCCTTGAGCTGATCGTTTTGGGTCTGGCAAAAAGTAGAGTAAGCCATGGTTCGAATGCCGTGAAATAGGGAAAACAGGAGGGCGGGAGCTTGATGCTCCCGCCCGGTTTATCAGTGCGTTTCGCGGTTAGATCTTGCAAGCCCCGCCAGCGCAGCCGTCATCTTGCAGATCGGTCTGGGTGTCGTCGGCACCATCACGGGTGTTGTGATAGTAGAGGGTCTTGAGACCGTATTTGTAGGCGGTCAGCAAGTCTTTGAGCAACTGCTTCATCGGCACCTTGTTGCCTTCGAAGCGGGCCGGGTCGTAGTTGGTGTTGGCGGAGATCGCCTGATCCACGAACTTCTGCATGATGCCGACCAGCTGCAGGTAACCGTCGACGCTCGGCTGTTTCCACAGCAGTTCGTACTGATCCTTCAGGCGGTGGTACTCCGGCACCACCTGCTTGAGGATGCCGTCCTTGGAGGCTTTCACCGACACCAGGCCGCGGGGCGGCTCGATGCCGTTGGTGGCGTTGGAGATCTGGCTGGAGGTCTCGCTCGGCATCAGGGCGGTCAGGGTGGAGTTGCGCAGACCCACGGTCTTGATCTCTTCGCGCAAGGTTTCCCAGTCCAGGTGAAGGGGTTCATTGCACAGGGTGTCCAGATCCTTTTTATAGGTATCGATGGGCAGGATACCCTGGGCATAGGTGGTCTCGTTGAAGGCCGGGCAGGGGCCGAACTCGCGGGCCAGTTGCACGGAGGCCTTCAGCAGGTAGTACTGGATCGCCTCGAAGGTGCGGTGGGTCAGGGCCAGACCGGAACCATCGGAGTAGCGGGCACCGTTTTTCGCCAGGTAGTAGGCGTAGTTGATGACGCCGATCCCCAGAGTACGGCGGTTCATGCTGCCCTTCTTGGCGGCCTTGAGCGGGTAGTCCTGATAGTCGAGCAGGGCGTCCAGAGCGCGCACGGCCAGCTCGGCCATCTCTTCCAGATCTTCCAGCTTCTCGATGGCGCCCAGGTTGAAGGCGGAGAGAGTGCACAGGGCAATTTCGCCGTCCTCGTCATCCACGTTGTTGAGCGGCTTGGTGGGCAGCGCAATCTCGAGGCAGAGGTTGGACTGGCGAACCGGTGCCACGGAGGGGTCGAACGGGCTGTGGGTGTTGCAGTGGTCCACGTTCTGGATGTAGATGCGACCGGTACCGGCGCGCTCCTGCATCATCAGGGAGAAGAGATCCACCGCCTTCAGGGTCTTCTTGCGAATGGCCGGATCCTGCTCGTACTTGACGTAGAGCTCTTCAAACTTGTCCTGGTCCGCGAAGAAGGCGTCATAGAGGCCAGGTGCATCGGACGGGGAGAACAAGGTGATATCGCCGCCCTTGATGAGGCGCTGGTACATCAGCTTGTTGATCTGCACGCCGTAGTCCATGTGACGGACCCGGTTCTCTTCCACGCCGCGGTTGTTCTTCAGTACCAGCAGGCTCTCCACCTCGGTGTGCCACAGCGGGTAGAACAGGGTGGCCGCACCGCCGCGCACGCCGCCCTGGGAGCAGCACTTCACCGCAGTCTGGAAGTATTTGTAGAAGGGGATGCAGCCGGTGTGGAAGGCTTCGCCGCCACGGATGGGGCTGCCCAGACCACGGATGCGACCAGCGTTGATGCCGATGCCGGCGCGCTGGGAAACGTAGCGCACGATGGCGCTGGCGGTGGCATTGATGGAATCCAGGCTGTCGTCACACTCGATCAGCACGCAGGAGCTGAACTGGCGGGTCGGGGTGCGCACCCCGCTCATGATCGGGGTCGGCAGGGAGATCTTGAAGGTCGAGACCGCATCATAGAAGCGCTTGATGTAGTCCAGACGGGTATCTTTCGGATACTTGGAGAAGAGGCAGGCTGCTACCAGGATGTAGAGGAACTGCGGGCTCTCGTAGATCTCGCCGGTGACGCGGTTCTGTACCAGGTACTTGCCTTCCAGCTGCTTGACCGCCGCGTAGGAGAAGTCCATGTCGCGCCAGTGATCGAGGTAGCCGTTCAGCTCCTCAAATTCCGCCTGGGTGTAGTCTTCCAGCAGGTGCTTGTCGTACTTGCCCATGTCCACCAATCTGGCGACATGCTGATACAGGTGGGGCGGCTCGAACTGGCCGTAGGCCTTCTTGCGCAGGTGGAAGATGGCCAGACGGGCAGCCATGTACTGGTAGTCCGGGCTTTGCTCGGAGATGAGGTCAGCAGCAGCCTTGATGATGGTCTCGTGGATGTCGGCGGTACGGATACCGTCATAGAACTGGATGTGGGACTTGAGCTCCACCTGGGAGACCGACACGTTGTCGAGCTTCTCGGCAGCCCAGTCGAGCACACGGTGAATTTTATCCAGATCGATGGGTTCTTTGTGTCCGTTACGCTTCGTCACAAACAAGTTCATTGGCTGATGACCCCTTTCATTGATACCTGCCGGTATCGGTTGATTCCCGAAAAGCCATCGCACAATGGCGCAACCCGGCTCCGTCTGTCGAGGGAAACTGGGCAGGGATTGTGCGATGAATCACAAGATGTAGTGTTATTTTTAATGCGAACTACAAGATAGTGAGGTCGATGCGGTAATGCAATCTGTGGATAACGCATTAGCTGTGGATAAATTGTGGGTGTCGGGACGGGAGTTAGTGGACGCTCACAGCGAACGGGTTTTCATCCGTCCGATCCGTCAAATGCAAGTCCGGCGATCGAAGATGGAAAATTAAAATAACTTTTTTTGCTTGCGAAAGCAGGGTGTTTTTACTAGCAAATCCGGCCTGCTCATCCCTTGTGCAGTCAGGGTCAAAAGGTGTCCTGTTGCGCCGTTCGGGGGGTTGCCAAGCCCATAAAAAGAGGGATCGTCCGGGATCCCTCTGGTGTGCTGCGGGGGAGCTGCGCGTCGGGGCAGATGCCCACATGGCCATCGGGACAACATCAAAGTTGCCCCGCAGATCCACCTCTATCCTGATGCCTTGTCGCTCATGGGCAATGAACGTGTCAGCTCAGCTCGTAGCGAAGCCAGTGGTGCAGGGCCTGCACGGTATCAAAGTGAAGATCGGCGCCCCAGAGGGCCGGATCCTCGTCATCATTGAGATAACCCCAGCCAGCCACTGCGGTACGCATGCCGGCATTGCGGCCGGCCTCGATGTCGCGCACGTGATCCCCCACATAGAGACACTGGCTCGCCGCGATGCCGAGGCGCTCGCAGGCAAAGAACATGGGGGCGGGGTCGGGCTTGCGTACCGGCAGGGTGTCGGCGCTCACCGTCACGCCGCAACTGGCGAGTTCAGGCAGGGCTGCCAGGAGCGGTTCGGTGAGAAAACCCGGCTTGTTGGTGACAATGCCCCAGGGCAGCTTTTTCTCGTCGAGCCACTCGATGAGATCCACCATGCCTTCATAGGGGCGGGTGCCGACGCAGAGGTTGGTGGCGTAGTAGTCGAGCAGGGCGGTGCGAAGGCGGGTAGCCCCCAGCTCCTCGAGCAGCTCGTCCCCAAGACCGGCCCTGAGCAGCCCGAGGGCCCCGTGGGAGGTGGTCTGACGGATGATGTCGTCAGAGAGCGGGGCAAAGCCTTCGCTTATCAGCACGTGATTGACGGCGGCGCCAAGGTCTGGGGCGGTGTCGAGCAGGGTGCCGTCCAGATCAAACAGCACGCAGCCAAGGGGCATCGGGTGAGGTGTGCTCATCAGCCTTGCTCCGGGCGCTCGAACGCCACCATGTAGTTGACGTCGACATTCTTGCCGAGCTTGAAGCTGTTGGAGAGCGGGGCGTAGTGAACGCCGCTCATGTCCCGCACCAGCAGGCCCGCCGCTTCCCCCATGCGACACAGTTCGGCGGGGGTGATGAACTTCTTGTGATCGTGAGTGCCCTTGGGGACCATCTTCATCAGGTACTCGGCCCCGAGGATCATCATCAGATAGGCTTTGGGGTTGCGGTTGATGGTGGAGACGAACACCTTGCCCCCCGGCCGTACCAGGGTGGCGATGGCGCGCAGCACCGAGGCCGGGTCCGGCACGTGCTCCAGCATCTCCATGCAGGTAACCACGTCATACTGGCCAGGCGCTTCATCGGCGTGGGCTTCGGCGGTGATCTGGCGGTACTCGAGCTCCACACCTTGTTCCAGCGCGTGCAGGCGGGCGACGCCGAGGGGTTCCTTGCCCATGTCGATGCCGGTGACGCGGGCACCCCGGCGGGCCATGCTCTCGGAGAGGATGCCGCCACCGCAGCCGATGTCGAGCACGCGCTTGCCAAACAGGCCGCCGCTCTTGTCGGTGATCCAGTCAAGGCGCACCGGGTTGATTTGATGCAGCGGCTTGAATTCGCCCTCCATGTCCCACCAGCGGGAGGCGATGGCTTCAAATTTGGCGATTTCTGTCAGATCGACATTGGCATCACTATTCATGTTTTGATGATCCTGTGGCAAGGCGCGCAGCGGGCTGGGCGCGCGCAATCTATTGTCCTGGCGCGCATTATAACGGACCGACCTCGTCGCACCAGCCCGATGTGCTCATCGGATTTGTGGCTTAATGTATTTGGCTCAGTGTGTTACCATGTCGCGCTGTTTAAGCCAAAGAACAACTAATTAGGGATTAAGGCTTTCTATGAGCGATCTGGCCAGAGAGATCACGCCGGTCAACATCGAAGAAGAGCTCAAGAGTTCCTATCTGGATTACGCCATGAGCGTGATCGTAGGACGAGCTCTGCCGGATGTGCGTGATGGCTTGAAACCGGTTCACCGCCGCGTTCTGTATGCAATGAACGAGCTGGGGAACGACTGGAACAAGCCCTATAAAAAATCGGCCCGTGTGGTCGGTGACGTAATCGGTAAATATCACCCGCATGGCGACATCGCCGTGTATGACACCATCGTCCGGATGGCGCAGGATTTCTCCATGCGCTACATGCTGGTCGACGGTCAGGGCAACTTCGGTTCGGTGGACGGCGACAACGCCGCGGCCATGCGTTACACCGAAGTGCGGATGGCGCGCATCTCCCACGAGCTGCTGGCCGATCTGGACAAAGAGACCGTGGACTGGGTGCCTAATTACGACGGCACCGAGATGATCCCGGCTGTCATGCCCACCAAGGTCCCCACCTTGCTGGTCAACGGCTCCTCCGGTATCGCGGTGGGCATGGCGACCAACATCCCGCCTCACAACCTCACCGAGATTGTCAACGGTTGCCTGGCGCTGATCGAAAACGGCGACCTCACCATTGACGAGCTGATGACCCATGTCACCGGCCCGGATTTCCCCACCGGCGGTATCATCAACGGTCGTTCCGGCATCGTGCAGGCGTACCGTACCGGTCGCGGCTCCGTCTATGTGCGGGCCAAGGCTGAAGTGGAAGTGGACGAGAAAAGCGGTCGCGAGACCATCATCGTCCACGAGATCCCCTATCAGGTGAACAAGGCTCGCCTGATCGAGAAGATCGCCGAGCTGGTCAAAGAGAAGAAAATCGAGGGCATCAGCGCCCTGCGCGATGAGTCTGACAAAGACGGCATGCGCATCGTCATCGAGATCAAGCGCGGCGAGTCCGGCGAGATTGTGCTGAACAATCTCTACAAGCACACCCAGATGCAGACCACGTTCGGCATCAACATGGTGGCGCTGGACAACAACCAGCCCAAGGTGATGAACCTCAAAGAGATCCTGGATGCCTTCCTGCTGCACCGCCGTGAAGTGGTGACCCGCCGGACCGTGTTCGAACTGCGCAAGGCGCGGGATCGGGCGCACATCCTGGAAGGGTTGGCGGTGGCATTGGCCAACATCGACCCCATAATCGAGCTCATTCGCCACAGTGCGACCCCGGCGGATGCGAAAGCCGCCCTGGTAGCCAAGGGCTGGGAGCTCGGCAACGTGGCCGCCATGCTGGAAAAAGCAGGCGACGACGCAGCTCGCCCCGAGTGGCTGGAGCCGGAGTTCGGCATCCGTGAAGGGCAGTACTTCCTGACCGAGATCCAGGCCCAGGCCATCCTTGACCTGCGTCTGCACAAGCTGACCGGCCTCGAGCACGAGAAGATCCTGGAAGAGTACCAATCTCTGCTGGATCTCATCGCCGAGCTGCTGCACATTCTGGCAAGCCCGGAACGCCTGATGGAAGTGATCCGTGACGAGCTGCTGGCCGTGCGCGAGCAGTACGGCGACGAGCGTCGCACCGAGATCAGCATGTCCAGTGCCGAGATCAACATCGAAGATCTGATCACCCCGGAAGACGTGGTCGTTACCTTGTCTCATCAGGGCTATGTGAAGTATCAGCCGCTCTCCGACTACGAGGCCCAGCGCCGCGGTGGTCGTGGCAAGTCGGCCACCCGGATCAAGGAAGAGGACTTTGTGGAGCGTCTGCTGGTGGCCAACACCCACGACACCATTCTGTGCTTCTCCACCCGTGGCAAGGTCTACTGGCTCAAGGTGTATCAGCTGCCGGAAGCGTCCCGTGGCGCCCGCGGTCGTCCGATCATCAACCTGCTGCCGCTGGATGAGGGTGAGCGCATCACCGCCATCCTGCCGGTGAAAGAATATGACGCCGACAAGTATGTCTTCTTCGCCACCGCCAACGGCACCGTGAAGAAGACCAGCCTGTCCGACTTCAGCCGTCCGCTCTCCTCCGGTATCCGTGCCATCAACCTCAAAGAGGGTGATGAGCTGATCGGGGTGGACATCACCGATGGCAGCAACGAGATCATGCTCTTCTCCGATGCGGGCAAGGTGGTTCGCTTCGCGGAAGGCAGCGGTCGCGCCGATGCCGATTCCACTGACGAAGTCGATACCGATGACGACACCGGCAACGACGATGACGGCAGTGACAACGGCGAAGGCACCGAAAGCAAGGGCACCTTCAAGGGCGTACGTCCCATGGGTCGTACCGCTGCTGGCGTGCGCGGCATCAAGCTCGGCGCCGGTGACAAGGTGGTCTCCCTCATCGTGCCCCGTGGTGATGGTGCCATCCTCACCGCTACCGAGAACGGTTACGGCAAGCGCACCGCGCTGGACGAGTACCCGACCAAGAGCCGGGGTACCCAGGGCGTCATCTCCATCAAGGTGGATGAGCGCAACGGCAAGGTAATCGATGCGATCCAGGTCGAAGATACCGACCAGATCATGCTGATCACCAACGGCGGTACCCTGGTTCGTACCCGGGTGTCCGAGGTGAGCGTCATCGGCCGCAACACCGGCGGTGTGCGTCTGATCCGTACCGGTGAAGACGAGACCGTAGTCGGTCTGCAGCGCGTTGCCGAGAGCGACGAAGAGGAAACCGAGGCCCTGGCTGTTGAAGGGGAGGTGTCTGAAGGCACCGACACCGCAGCGGACGCTGGCGCCGTCGATACCGGGGAGGCGGGCGACGAGTAATCGTCCCCCTTTGTCCGGTGCAAAAGAGCGACCTTGATGGTCGCTCTTTTTTTGTCCGCCTCACCGCAGGCTCTCCCCGTCCCTGTGCTTGCCCTGGCGCCCTCTTTTCTGCTGCCAGGCTCCGTCTGCCGTGCATGCAGCCCTGCCTGCCACGGCGTCATCTTCCTGATATGCAGGGTTGGTCCCATCGCATCAACACGATTCCTTCACTCGGCTGTCATGGCCCTGTCATGACGGCCAGCCATGCTGCCTGCGTTGAATGAGGCCACCACAGAGGCAGGCATCGCTTGCCAGGAGCACTGTTATGACGAGCTGGGTAATGTGGGAAATCTGGTGGAGCCGGATGTGGGGAGGGCAGGAGAAGGCGCGCCTTAGGGTGGATGAGGAGGAGGTGGCGCACGAGCCATCACGCCTGCCTGCGGAGCTGATTGCACAGCGCCACCCAGCGGGGAGCTGCCCGCCGAGACCACGGGGCTGACGGTGCTCAGAACAGACGCAACTGCTCGCCCGGGCGGATGAAGGCGGCTGTATTGAGTGCTATATGGCGCTTGCCCAGTTGCAGCCGCCTGCTGATCAGGCGAAAGCGCTGGGCGAGCAGGTCGGCAAACAGTCCTTCACCTCGCATGCGGCTGCCAAAGGTGGCGCTGTTGAGTGAGCCACCCCGGCTTGCCCGCAGCTGGTTGAGGATCGCCTCTTTCTGGCCGGGATAGTGCGTATCGAGCCAGTCGCAAAAGAGGGTGGTGAGCTCGTGGGGCAATCGCAGCAAGATGTAATCCGCACCGCCCGCCCCGGCGTCGACGGCGGCCTTGATGATCTGTTCCAGTTCAGGCTCGTTGAGCCTGGGGATCATGGGGGCGGCGAGCACGCCGACCGGCACACCGGCCTTGGCCAGTCGTTCGATCACCTTGATCCGCCCAACCCCCGTGCTGGCCCTGGGCTCCAACTGTCGCCTCAGCGTCTCATTGAGGGTGGTGACCGACACCATCACCTGGCATAACCCTTCTCGGGCCAGCTCGGTCAGCAGATCGAGGTCGCGCAGGATCATGGCGCTCTTGGTGATGAGCCCTACCGGATGGCGATGAGCCAGCATCACCGTCAGGAGTTCACGAGTCAGGCGATAGTGGTGCTCGATGGGTTGATAGGGATCGGTATTGGCCCCCAGCACGATGGTTTGTGGCTGATAGGCTGGTTTGGCAAACTCCCGTCGCAGCAGCTCGGCAGCATTGATTTTGGCAAACAGCTTGCGCTCGAAATCCAGCCCGGGGGAGAGCTCAAGGTAGGCGTGGCTGGGTCTGGCATAGCAGTAGATGCAGCCATGCTCGCACCCCTGATAGGGATTGATGGAGCGACCGAAGGGAAGATCCGGCGAATCGTTGTAGCTGATGATGCTGCGGGCGCTGATCTCCGTCACCTTGGTGCGGGGAGCGCTGGCGGCAAATGCCGCGTCCCAGTCGCTCTGACTCCAGCCGTCGTCAACGGTTTCGATTTGCGGGCCGCTGAAGCGGTGCTCGACATTGTGGTTCACGCCTCGTCCTGCCATCACATCACCAATATACTGTTTATATATACAGTTATTTTGCTGTGTAGCCCGTCAAACTGCAAGTTCGCAAAGAGCGACCCCATGAAAGAGGGTGAACCCGGGTGATCTCCTGCTTGATCTGTTGCTACATTTCGTTTACATAGACGAAATGCGAACCAGATCACGGAAAATGTCATGCAACCTACTATCGCCCGCTGGCTCTTCATCGCCCTCATTGCGCTGGTCATCTGGCGTCTGATCCCGCTCTCCACCGAGCAGGAGCTGGCGGCGGCCAACCGCGCCTGGCGGACAGGGCACTTTGATGAGGCGACCCGGATCTGGTCGCCGCTGGCGGAGCAGGGCCAGCCACGGGCACAGGCGCTGATGGGTTGGAGCCATGAAGTGGGGCAGGGGAGCGAGCAGGATATGGATCGCGCCATCCGACTCTATCGTCAGGCTGCGCAGGCGGGGGACGCCTTCGGCCAGTATCGGCTGGGAGAGGTCTATCTGCGCGGGGCCGGGGTGAAGCGGGATCTGCACGAGGCGTTTCACTGGATGGAGCTGGCAGCCAGGAACGGCGATGTGCCCGCCATGCTGAAGGTGGGCATCCTGCACCTGATGGGGGTCAACGGGCGGGTTGAACTGGCCGAGGCGAAGCAGTGGCTCTATCAGGCCTCGCAAAAGGGCAACAAGATGGCACTCCAGGTATTGCAGGAGATGGCGCTGGCCGAGGAGGGACGCAGCGCCTTCGATTTCAATGGCCACTCTTTTCTGAACGCCGGTTAGGGATCAACGGCTGGCGGTGACTTTGCCGGGCGTCACGTCCGTGACATAGAGGGTACTGCGCTCGGCACTGTGGACGATGCTGCATACCTCCCGCTTGCTGCCATCGCCCAGGATCACCAGCTCACCGATATGGACGGGACAGTGAGTCGTAAGAAGGTGATCCGGATGAACCAGCTTTTCTGCATGCTCCGTAAATGAAATGTCGTAGGTGTACATCATGCTCTCCTTGCTTTGGCTGACGCCTCAATCTGGTACAGGGTATGGCAGCAGAAGGGCGCCCTCGCAAGTAGGACAGGTTGACACCCGCGCTTAGGCGGTATGCAAAATCGCCAAGACAGCTTGTCTGGGTTGTCGCGTCTGATACAATCCCCCGCTGTACCTCTCAATGGATGGCCTTGCACACGCCATATGGTGTGCCACTGCCGTGTACCAACCGTATTGTGAACGGTGAAACTCGGGAGTGAACAGCTGGACATGAAAGGGTTTCTCCAACCTGCATGTGGCCTTTGGTAGGGGTCACCACTGTATAAGGAAACACCTAATGCCAATCATTACTCTGCCTGACGGCAGCCAACGTCAATTTGCCCACGCCGTTTCCGTCATGGATGTGGCCGCGGACATCGGTCCCGGTCTCGCCAAGGCGTGCATTGCCGGTCGGGTAAACGGTGAACTGGTGGATGCCTGCGAGCTGATCGAAGCCGATGCCTCCCTGGCCATCATCACCGCCAAAGACGAAGAAGGTCTGGACATTCTGCGCCACTCCTGTGCTCACCTGCTGGGTCATGCCATCAAGCAACTCTGGCCCCAGACCAAGATGGCCATCGGTCCCGTCATCGACAACGGTTTCTATTACGACATCGATCTCGACCGCACCCTGACCGACGAAGATCTGGCTGCCCTGGAAGAGCGCATGCTGGCGCTGGCCGCCAAGGATTACGACGTCATCAAGAAGAAGGTCTCCTGGCAGGAAGCGCGCGACGTGTTCGAAGCCCGTGGCGAGACCTACAAGGTCGAGATCCTGGATCAGAACATTGCCCGTGATGACCAGCCCGGTCTCTATCATCACGAAGAGTACATCGACATGTGTCGCGGCCCGCACGTGCCCAACATGCGTCATTGCCACCACTTCAAGTTGCAGAAGATGTCCGGTGCCTACTGGCGCGGCGACTCCAACAACAAGATGCTGCAGCGCATCTACGGCACCGCCTGGGCTGACAAGAAGCAGCTCAAGGCCTATTTGCAGCGTCTGGAAGAGGCCGCCAAGCGCGACCACCGCAAGATCGGCAAGCAGCTCGACCTGTACCATATGCAGGAAGAAGCGCCGGGCATGGTGTTCTGGCATAACGACGGCTGGACCATTTTCCGCGAGCTGGAAACCTTCATCCGCGGCAAGCTCAAAGAGTACGACTATCAGGAAGTGAAAGGCCCCTTCATGATGGATCGCGTGCTGTGGGAGCGTTCAGGTCACTGGGAGAAATACGCCCAGGCCATGTTCACCACCCAGTCCGAAAACCGCGAGTACGCCATCAAGCCGATGAACTGCCCGGGCCACGTGCAGATTTTCAACCAGGGTCTGAAATCCTACCGCGATCTGCCGCTGCGCATGGCCGAGTTCGGCTCCTGCCACCGCAACGAGCCGTCAGGCTCCCTGCACGGCCTGATGCGGGTTCGGGGTTTCACCCAGGATGACGCCCACATCTTCTGTACCGAAGAGCAGGTCATGGAAGAGGTGTCTGCGTGTATCCGCATGGTCTATGACGTCTACGGCACCTTCGGTTTCGAAAACATCGTGGTCAAGCTCTCGACCCGTCCGGAGCAGCGTATCGGCTCTGATGAAGCCTGGGATCGTGCCGAGGCCGCGCTGGCCGAGGCGCTGGAACTCAACGGCCTGAAGTACGACCTGCAACCGGGTGAGGGGGCATTCTACGGTCCCAAGATCGAGTTTACCCTGCACGATTGCCTTGATCGTGCCTGGCAGTGTGGTACCGTGCAGCTCGACTTTGCCCTGCCGGGCCGTCTTGGCGCCACCTATGTGGGCGAAGACAACGAGCGTCACATCCCCGTGATGATCCACCGCGCCATTCTGGGTTCGCTGGAGCGTTTCATCGGGATCCTGACCGAAGAGTACGCCGGTCTGTTCCCGACCTGGCTGGCGCCGACCCAGGCCGTGGTCATGAATATCACGGATAACCAGGCCGATTATGCTGTGAAAGTTGCCAAGGCATTGAATGATGCGGGCCTTCGCGCAAAAGCGGACTTGAGAAATGAGAAGATTGGCTTTAAAATCCGCGAGCATACTTTGAAGCGAGTACCCTTCATGCTGGTCTGCGGCGACAAAGAAGTAGAAGCCGGCAAGATTGCAGTGCGTACTCGTAAAGGGGCTGACCTGGGCTCTTATCCTGTTGAAGAGCTGATTGCTCTGTTGACCCAGGAAGTTCAGACCCGCGGACAAAAGAAAGTGGAGGAATAAGCTATAAAAGGCGGAAAAAAACTGGGCAAGCAACCGCAAGCCCGCGCTCACCGGATCAATGAAGAGATCCGTCTGAAAGAAGTTCGTCTGACTGGTCTGGATGGTGAAGCCATTGGCATCACCTCCATTCAGGATGCGCTGAACTTGGCCCTTGAGGCTGGAGTGGATCTGGTCGAGATCAGTCCGAACGCTGAGCCGCCCGTTTGCCGGATCATGGATTACGGCAAATTCCTCTACGAAAAGAGCAAGACCACCAAAGAACAGAAGAAAAAGCAGAAAGTCGTCCAGGTCAAGGAAATCAAATTCCGTCCTGGCACCGACGAAGGCGACTATCAGGTAAAACTACGCAACCTGGTTCGCTTTCTGGAAGACGGGGACAAGGCAAAGGTCACCCTGCGCTTCCGTGGTCGTGAAATGGCCCACCAGGATCTTGGTATCAAGGTTCTCGAGCGCGTCAAGAACGATCTGGAAGAGCTGGCCGTAGTCGAATCGTTCCCGAAAGTCGAAGGCCGTCAAGCTGTGATGGTCCTCGCACCCAAGAAAAAATCTTAAGGCCCACAAGAAATTGACTCATGGGGCTGGCCCCATGAGTCGGTTCGCCTTGCGATTTTGTTGTCACTCACAATGCGGAGTATGAAATGCCGAAGATGAAAACCAACCGGGGCGCGGCAAAGCGCTTCAAGAAGACTGGCTCAGGTCGCTTCAAGTGCAAGCATAACCACCTGCGTCACATCCTGACCAAGAAGAGCAGCAAGCGTAAGCGTCAGCTGGGACCGAAGTTCTTTGTTTCCGCTGCCGACCACAAACGTGTTGTCGCTTGTCTGCCGTACGCATAAGGGGGGATGTGAAAAATGCCAAGAGTTAAACGTGGTGTGACCGCTCGCGCTCGTCACAAGAAAGTAATGAAAGCCGCCAAGGGTTACTACGGCGCCCGTTCCCGTGTCTACCGCGTAGCGGTACAAGCGGTAACCAAAGCTGGTCAGTATGCCTACCGTGACCGTCGCCAGAAGAAGCGTCAGTTCCGTCAACTGTGGATTGCGCGTATCAACGCTGCAGCCCGTCAGAACGGCCTGTCCTACAGCCGTCTGATCGACGGTCTGAAGAAGGCTTCCATCGAGATCGATCGCAAGATCCTGTCCGATATCGCCGTTCACGACAAGCTGGCTTTCACCGCCCTGGTTGAAAAAGCTAAAGCAGCTCTGGTCTAATCCAGCTCTGTTATAAAAATAAAGGAGGCTCAGGCCTCCTTTTTTGTTGCTCATTTTTGAGCGTTGGCAGGTAGCATGCCACGTTCATGAATGCTTTATCCTTCCATATGCCAACAAACTAGGGAAGGTGCGAATAAGTACCCTATGAGCCAAAACTAAAAAGTTTAGCCATTTAATATCAATAATTTAGAATGGTGTGTTTTTGTGCCAAGTGACTTGTTAGCACCTTCCCTAGAACAAACAACTCTTGTCTCAATCCTGTTACATCTGGCTTGTGGCTTTCTCCATATAACAAAATGATTTGCAGGGAGAAAAGCCCGTCATAACTATGGTCAGCCAAGGGGCTTTTTTTGTATTATTCCCCTCTTGACCTTATTTAGCCTAAAGGCTCCTGTTCCGGGAGTGGTGACGAGGAAGACATGCAACAGCTTGAAGAAGTAGTCGGCCAGGCCAAGGCCGAAATTGAGGGCGTAAGCGACATCGCCGCCCTTGACGAAATCCGGGTCAAATATCTGGGTAAAAAGGGCTTTTTTACCGAGCAGATGAAGGGACTGGGCGCCCTGTCCGCTGAAGAGCGTCCCGCAGCGGGCGCCGTGATCAACCAGGCCAAACAGCAGGTTCAGGATGCCCTGAACGCGCGTCGTGAAGCCCTCGAAATCGCCGTGCTGAACCAGAAGCTGGCCGCCGAGACCATCGACGTCAGCCTGCCGGGCCGCCGCATCGAGAATGGTGGTCTGCACCCGGTGACCCGTACCATCGAGCGCATCGAGCGCCTGTTTGGCGAGATGGGCTTCAAGGTTGCCCGTGGTCCCGAGATTGAAGATGGCTTCCACAACTTCGATGCGCTGAATATCCCGGCTCACCACCCGGCGCGTACCGATCACGACACCTTCTACTTCAATCCTGATCTGATGCTGCGTACCCACACCTCGGGCGTGCAGATCCGCACCATGGAACATCAGCAGCCGCCGATCCGCATCATCGCGCCGGGCCGTGTCTATCGTAACGACTACGACATGACCCACACCCCGATGTTCCACCAGGTCGAAGGCCTGCTGGTTGACGAACATGCCAGCTTTACCGAGCTGAAAGGCATCCTGCACGACTTCCTGCGCAACTACTTCGAGGAAGACTTGACGATTCGCTTCCGTCCTTCCTATTTCCCGTTCACCGAGCCGAGCGCCGAAGTGGACGTGATGGGCAAGAACGGCAAGTGGCTGGAAGTGCTGGGCTGCGGCATGGTGCACCCGAACGTGCTGCGTTCGGTCGGCATCGATCCGGAAAAATACTCCGGTTTTGCCTTCGGCATGGGCGTTGAGCGCCTGACCATGCTGCGTTACGGGGTCAACGACCTACGTGCCTTCTTCGAAAACGACCTGCGCTTCCTCAAGCAGTTCAAGTAAGGGCGAGAGAACATGAAATTCAGTAAATCCTGGGTGATGGAGTGGGTCCGCACCGAGTTGAGTGACAATGCACTGGCCGAGCAGATCACCATGGCCGGTCTGGAAGTGGACGCCGTGGAAGCGGTGGCCGGCCAGTTCAACAATGTGGTGGTGGGTGAAGTGGTCGAGTGCGCCCAGCACCCGGACGCCGACAAGCTGCGGGTGACCAAGGTCAACGTGGGCGAAGAAGAGCTGCTGGACATCGTCTGCGGTGCGCCGAACTGCCGCGCCGGCCTCAAAGTGTGCGTGGCCAAGGTCGGGGCGACCCTGCCGGGTGATTTCACCATCAAGAAAGCCAAGCTGCGCGGCCAGCCGTCCCACGGCATGCTCTGCTCCTTCAGCGAGCTGGGCATCGACGTCGAAGCCGATGGCATCATCGAGCTGCCGCTGGATGCCCCCATCGGGACCGATATCCGTGAATACCTCGTGCTCAACGACGTCAGCATCGATGTGGATCTGACCCCGAACCGTGCCGATTGCCTCGGCATCGCGGGCCTGGCCCGTGAAATCGGCGTGCTCAACAGCGTGGACGTGGTCGAGCCGACTTGGGCGCCAGCTGTTGCCACTATCGATGCTACCTTCCCGATCCGGGTTGAAGCGCCGGCAGATTGCCCCCGTTATCTCGGCCGCGTCATCAAGGGGCTGAACCTGCACGCCCAGAGCCCGCTCTGGATGCAGGAAAAGCTGCGCCGTGGCGGTATTCGTTCCATCGACGCTATTGTCGACATCACCAACTACCTGCTGCTGGAATACGGCCAGCCGATGCACGCCTTCGACCTAGCGACGCTTGAAGGGGAACTGGTGGTGCGCCGCGCCCGTGCCGACGAGCCCATGACCCTGCTCGATGGCAACGAGGTGAAGCTCAAAGAGACCACACTCGTGATTGCCGACGCCAAAGGCCCTGCCTGCATGGCCGGTATCTTCGGCGGTGATCGCACCGGTGTCTCCGAGACCACTACCGACATCCTGCTGGAGTGCGCCTTCTTCGCGCCGCTCTCCATCACCGGCCGTGCCCGTACCTACGGTCTGCACACCGACTCATCCCACCGCTTCGAGCGCGGGGTGGATCCCGAGCTGCAAGCCAAGGTGATGGATCGTGCCACCCGTTTGCTGCTGGACATCTGCGGCGGTGAAGCGGGTCCGGTCATCGAAGTCAAATCCGATGCCCATCTGC
Source organism: Aeromonas sp. ASNIH8 (assembly GCF_002919855.1). Lineage (NCBI taxonomy): Bacteria > Pseudomonadati > Pseudomonadota > Gammaproteobacteria > Aeromonadales > Aeromonadaceae > Aeromonas > Aeromonas sp. ASNIH8. The sequence continues at coordinate 69,196 of NZ_PQLN01000006.1, forward strand.
CGAAGGCTGCCCCCATCAAGCTGCGCCGCACCAAGCTCGACAAGGTGATCGGCATCAGCGTGGCGGATGCGCAGGTGGTCGAAATTCTGACTCGTCTGGGCATGCAGGTAACCGTGGATACTGACGGCTGGACCGCACTGGCCCCCTCCTGGCGTTTCGACATCGCCATCGAGGAAGACCTCATCGAGGAAGTGGCCCGCATCTACGGCTACAACAACATCCCGAACCTCAAACCCGCCGCATCCCTCGCGATGGTAGAGCAGGCAGAAGGGCAGGTGACCCTTAAGCGTGTGCGCGACCTGCTGGTTGACCGCGGTTTCCAGGAAGCGATCACCTATAGCTTCGTCGATCCCAAGGCTCAGCAAACCCTGTTCCCGCAGAGCGATGCCATCGTGCTGCCAAACCCGATCTCCGTCGAGATGTCCGCCATGCGCGTCTCTCTGTTCCCGGGTCTGGTGCAGGCGGTGGTCTACAACCAGAATCGTCAGCAGCCGCGCGTTCGCCTGTTCGAGCAGGGCCTGCGTTTCATCAAGGACGAGAATGCCGAGAACGGCATCCGTCAGGAGTCCATGCTGGCCGGCATCATCACCGGCAACCAGGGGGACGAGCACTGGGATGCCAAGGCCCGTCCCGTCGACTTCTTCGATCTGAAGGGTGACCTGGAAGCGGTGCTGGATCTGACTGCAGAAGGGGCTACCTTCACCTTCGAGCGTGCCGAGCACAGTGCCCTGCACCCGGGCCAGAGCGCAGCCATTCTGCGCAATGACGTCGTGATCGGCCACATCGGCGTGATCCATCCGAGCCTCGAGAAGAAGCTGGGGCTCAAGAGCCGCGCTGTCATGTTCGAGCTGGAGCTGGACAAACTGACGCCGGCCAAGGTGCCGGTTGCTGCCGAAGTATCCAAGTTCCCGGCCAACCGTCGCGACATCGCCGTGGTGGTTGACAGACAGATCCTGGCAGGCGACGTTCTGGCAGTAATTAAAAAAGTTGGCGGAAATCAGTTAGTTGGAATAAACTTGTTCGACGTATACCAGGGCGCTGGTATGGCAGAGGACAAGAAGAGCCTGGCCATCAGCCTGGTGTTGCAAGACACCCAGCGCACCCTGGAGGAGAAAGAGATCGCCGAGACCGTGGACAATGTCGTGCGGGCCCTCGGTGAAGAGTTGAATGCATCCTTGAGGGATTGATCTATGGCGCTTACCAAAGCCGACATTGCAGAGCACCTGTTCACCCAGCTCGGGATGAGCAAGCGTGAAGCCAAAGATATGGTGGAAGCCTTCTTTGAGGAGATCAGACAGGCGCTCGAGCGTGGCGAACAGGTCAAGATTTCCGGCTTCGGTAACTTCGATCTTCGCGAGAAGAACCAGCGTCCCGGACGCAACCCCAAGACGGGGGAGGATATTCCCATCAGCGCCCGTCGCGTGGTGACCTTCCGGCCCGGCCAGAAGCTCAAGGCCAGGGTAGAAAATGTTGAACCCAACGAGTGACAAAAAGCCAGGCAATCGCCTGGCTTTTCCATTCCGATGATAAAAATCCTTCTGTTGTCCGGCGCGCTGCTGGCCTTGCCACTGCGTGCCGCCATACTCCCGCTGTCACCGGGTGCCCAGGCTTATGCCGATTCGCTCACCGGACTGACCTTCTGTTACCCGGCCCTGCAACGTCCTCCCTATCTGGAGGCGGAGGGGGGCCTGCTTATCGATCGCATGACGCGGTTGGCAGAGCTGTTGCCGGTACCGGTGCATGTCGAGAAGCGGCCGAGCTGGGCAGCCATGACGCAGGATCTGCTGAACGGGCGCTGCGATCTCATTCCTCACGTCGGGCCTGCCCGGTCGAACTCGAGCGATACCGTCTTGAGCCGGGCCATGATGGAGGCGGAGTCCGCCATCCTCTATCGGGGTGAGCTCGATCAGGCGCAGTTTCTGGTGTCACCTATCTGGCAGGCCCAGGAGATCCTGAAGCGTCTCTATCCTGGTTCATCCCAGCAACAGCTGACCGATGCCGAGAACTGGTATGGTGCCCTGGTGGCCGGCAAGGGCAGCGCCTATCTCGGCGATTATCTGCAACTGCGCTACCTGATGCGGGAATTCCCGGATGAAGGGCTGCGCCTTCGCCGTCTTCGCAGCGATGATCTGGTCATCAGTTACCGGCTGATGATGCGCAACCAGCCCGAGTTGCTGGAGCTGGTGGATACGGCCATCCGCTATTTGCCGCCGGGCAGTCTCTACCGGGATCTGGGCAAGTATCTGCCTCAGGGTGAGCAGGATGTGAATCCTCTGCATTTTACCGACAAGGAGCAGGCCTGGCTGGTCGGCAAGGCCCACACCATCAAGATGGTGGCGGATCCCGGCTTCATGCCATACAGCGGTGTCAACCAGCAGGGAGAGCTCATTGGCTGGAGTGCGGATGTCTTGCGGGAAGTGAGTCGGCAGACAGGGCTGCGCTTCGAGCTGGTACCCGCCGCCAGCCGGGAGGAGGCGTTGGCATTGCTGCGCAGTGGCGATGCCGCCATGATGGTCGGGCTGATGGAGTCCGCCGCCCTGAACAAGGAGTTCGACTTCACCCGGATGGTGGCGACCAGCCGCTATGCTCTGGTCAGTCGCAGCAAGAGGGGACCTGCCTCCCTCGCGGACGTCAGTGGCAAGGTGGTGGTCCCGAGAATGCTCTATGATCCCGGCCTGCTTGCCCGGTTCGGCCAGCATGAGTGGGAGGTGACCGACAACCTGCTGCAGGGATTGGCGGCGGTGCGGCATGGGGATGCCCAGGCCATGCTGGCGGAGTTGTACCAGCTCCAATATCCCATTCGAAACAACCAGTTGAGCGAGCTGACCATCACCGAATTGCCGGAGCGTTTCGGCCTCGGTTTTGCCATCCGGCCGGAACAGACCAGCCTGGCAGGGGTGCTGGATCAGAGCCTGATGACCCTCAATGATCAGCAGGTGGACGAGCTGGTGCAACGCTGGCGTCGCCTGGTGGTCAACCAGCAGGAAGGGGTCAGCTACGGTTTCTGGCTTGGCTCCGTGTTGCTGGCACTGCTGATCAGCATGGCGGTGATCTGGTCAGTCTGGCGTTCCCGCCAGCAACTGGCCCAGGAGGCCCGCGAGCGTCACAAGGTAGAGCAGGCGCTGGCGCTGGAAAGCAAGTTCAGGGAGTCTCTCTTCCAGGCGCTCCCCGTGCCCGTGTTCTTGCGCAATGACAAAGGGGAGGTGATCAAGCGCAACAAGCGGGCCAAGCGCATGGAGGCGCGCTACGCCGCCGATCTGGTGCTGCCCGCGCCACAGTTGCAGGGCGCCGAAGGGGAGCTGGCGCTGCACGAGCAGGTCTACTCCTATGCCCAGCTCCCCTTGCGACTGGGCCCCCAGGCACCGGCAGGGGATCTTATCGCCCTCTCCGACATCAGCGCCCTGCGCGAGCGTACCCGCCTGCTGCGTCAGGCAGAGCGGCGCCTGCGCGCCCTCACCAATACGGTGCCCGGTGTGGTGCTGCAATTCACCCTGCTGGGGGGAGCCATCACCCGGGTGGAGTTTGTGAGCCGGGGCAGTCACGAACTGCTGGGGCTGGCGAGCCAGCAGATCCGGGTCAATCCCAACGAGACCCTGACTCGCATCTCCCACCAGGACAGGCGCGAGATGCGAGCCCCCATGCTGGCCATGCTGCAAGCCGGGCGACCTTTCTCCCATCTGCTGCGCTATCAGCACCCCGCCAAGGGAACTCGCTGGCTGCAATTTTCCGGCAGGGGGCGCCGTCAGGGGGAGGGGTGGCGGATCTACGGGGTGGTGCAGGATGTGACGGCCAGGGTGGAGCAGGAGCACTCCCTGCAGCTTTCCCACGAGCAGGCCCAGCAGGCCGTGCTTGCCAAGGGACGCTTCCTGGCCGCCGTGAGCCACGAGATCCGCACCCCCATGAACGCCATGCTCGGCTTGCTGGAGTGGCTCGAGCAGACCGGACTCAATGCAGAGCAGGCCTCGGCTCTGGCCCATGTCAGACAGGCGGGCAATGAACTGCTCGGACTGCTCAACGATGTGCTCGACTTCAGCCGCAACGAGACGCGTCAGTTGCGCCTCTCCGTACAGCCCACGGATCTGGTGGAGCTGTGCGAGCACGTGGCGGCGGTGCACTGGTCCAAGGCGCGATCCCGCCATCTGCAACTGCGCCTGGCGCTCGACCCGGCGCTGCCCGCCTTGATGGAACTCGATCCCCACCGGGTGCAACAGGTGCTGCACAACCTGCTCTCCAACGCCATCAAGTTCAGCGAGCGGGGAGAGGTGGTGCTCTGGGCCCGGCGACAAGGGGAGTGGATTGTGTGCGGGGTAGACGACGAGGGGCCCGGGATCAGTGCCGAGCTGTTGCCCCGGTTGTTCCTGCCCTTCGAACAAGGGGAGGAGCCTGGCCAGCCCAGAGCCCAGGGAACCGGGCTTGGGCTAGCCATCTGCCGCCAGTTGATGGAGCAGATGGGGGGCGAGATCCGGGTCGAGCCTCTGGCTCGCGGGGGTAGCCGTTTCCTCTGCTCGTTGCCCCTCAGGCATGCGCAGGAGAAGGCGCCCTGGCAACCGCGCGTCAAGACGGTCTCCCTGCAACTGTTGCCCGAGGAGCTCGAATATATGCGGGCCTGGCTCGCAGAGTTTGGCGTGGCCGAGGATCCGGCGGCACCTTGCCTTGGGGCCATGCAGGACGATGGGGGCTTGCGCGCCTGGTACTGGCAGGGGGAACCCTGGATCCCGGGCTCCGTGGTCAGCCTGCTGCAGCCTAGACTCGTCCGTGGCGCCGAGGAGATCACGGACCTGCCGGGGGCAGGCAGGCGGGTGCTGCTGGTGGAAGATTACGAGGTGAACAGAATGCTGATCAGCATGCAGCTGGGTCAGCTGGGGGCCCGGGTATTGAGCGCGGCCAATGGCCGTCTGGCACTGGAGATCCTGCAATCGGAGTCGGTGGATCTGGTGCTGACGGATCTGCAGATGCCGGTGATGGACGGCGCCGAGCTCTGCAGGCAATTGCACGCCGATGAACGCTGGCAGCATCTACCCGTCTACGTGATCACCGCGGATCTTAGCGAGCCGGCGGCGCAGCGACTGGCGGAATGCGGCTGTCAGGGCCATCTGGACAAACCCGTCTTGCTCAGGGATCTGGCCGTATTGCTTCGTACCGTCTTTGGCCCCCATGAAGGGGGGAAGGCACCGCAGCCAACGGCAGCCCTTTCCCTGCCCGTCTCCCTCAGCCCGGCCCTCATTGACATCTATCTGGCATCGGTTCACCAGGATCTGGCCGACATTGAGCGGTGTGTCACACAAGGGGACGAGAAGGCCCTCAATACGGCTTTACACAAGATGAAGGGGGCCGCCAAAATGGTGGGGGCTACCCCCCTGGTAGAGGTGATCGACCGTTGGCAGGAGGCCCCCGGACATCCCCTTGCAGCCGCCTTGAGGCAGAGCGTGGAAGAGGTCTGCCGACAACTGGGCGAGAGAGCATGACATGATCATCACAGATGAAGAGTTGATGGCCTTGCTGGAGTCTGATGACAGCCAGGAGCCAACGTTTTACCCGGTCAGCGTCTATGCCCTGGACGCTGTCTCCCATCAGGCGGTCAAGGGGGCGGGCCTGCCGGCCTATGCCAATCTGCACCGCACCCGACCCGATGCCGGCTGGCAATGGGAAGGGCTGTTTGCCGCCGGGGCCATCGCCCTGTTTGATCCTGCCTCTCATCAGGGGGCCGACTATCTGCCTCATCTGTTGGCTCCCGGGGCGGGGATCTATCGCCTCAGCGATCCCTGGCTCGAGGGGTTGCAGGCACGGGAGCAGGGGTGGCGTGCCTGGCTCGCCCAGTGCCAGATCCTGCTGCTCGAAGATCACCCCTTCCAAGGAGCCTGTATTCAGCAGGAGATCCAGGGACTGGGGTTGCCCTGCCACTGGGTTCAGGATGGCGCAGGGTGCCTCAAGGCGCTGGAAGAGGGGGGCGTGAGATTGCTTATCTGTGATCTCAGCCTGGCGGAGCAGGATGCCATCAGCCTGCTGATGAGCCATCCCCAGTATCGCCACAGCGGTCTGCCCATCATCCTGCTCTCCGCTCATGATCAGACCCTGATAGACGGCGCCCGGCGTCTCCTGCACGATGCGGGTTTCAACGTGCTGGCCGCCCTGGCCAAGCCGCTGCAAAGCGACGATCTGCTGCGTCTGCTCAAGATGCTCTATCTTGGCCCCCAGCGTCAGCGCAGGCTGGGCGGGCTCAAGCGCACCGTGCGTAGCTGGCAGGGAGAGGCGAGAGGACAGCTTGGGCTGCTGGCAGATGCGGCCTCCTGCACGCTGCCGATCTGGCTGAGCCTGAGCGGTCTTTCCCCTCACTGGGAGCCGCTCAAGCTCTGGCTCGAGCAGCATGGACGAGAAGCAAGCGAACTCACCCTGGTCATCCACCGACGGGATCACCTGCTGAGCCAGGCGGACCGTTTCGCCCTGGTGCTGCAGGCGAGCCTCGCGGGGGCCAGACTCGCGCTGCTGCTCGATCATGCCCAGCACCTGCCGTTTGATCTCATCGAGCGTCTGCCGTTGCAATCCTTGCTGCTCGGGCAACACCTGCTGCCCGAACTGGAGGCGATGGCTGCCGACTCCTTGCTGGCCCGCTTCATCCAGCGCTCCCGGGAGCTTGGCATCGCGCTCTACCTCGACGACCCCTTCAACCTGCAGGATGCCGCCCAGTGGCAGGATCGCGGCGTGGCAGGGCGCTGGTAAATGGCTCGCTATCTTTGCTGGCCGCTCGATGAGCCGCGCTTGTGGCAGGGAATGTCGGGTTGGACGGCTCCCGCCTCACGGGCCGCCCTGCCGATGACGATGGTGGTGGGGGGGTTGACTTGCCGCTTGCAGGAGCTGGCGGGCAGCGACCCGAAGCGAATAAGCGCGGCTTATGACGCCCTGAGCGAGCAGAGCGTCTATTTGCGCTTCATGCGGGCCAAGCAGCCTGCGACGGCCGAGCAGCTCGCCTTCTTTCTCGACTACCCCAGAGAACCCCAGATAGGATTGCTGCTGACCGACGAGCAGGGGGCGCCGCTTGCCATGGCCCAGTCCGTTCGCCGGCGCCTGCACCCGGACAGGGCCGAGTTCTCCTGCATCGTCGCGGATCATTTTCAGCATCGCGGCGCCGGGCGTCGCATCCTGCTGGCGCTTGCGCGGCTGGCATACGGGGAGGGGATCCGGGAGTGGACGGCGGAAGTGCTCGGCCAGAATCGCCCCATGCTGGCTCTGCTCAAGGGGCTCGGGTTGCCACTTACCCTGGTGACAGGACAGGAGATGGTCTTTGCCAGGCTGGATCTCGCGCCCATGGCGAGCTTTGTGTTCCCATCGGCCTAAGACCAAGGGCGAATGGGCCGCCTCTTGCTCCTGTGCTAAGGTCAGCCTGTTACCCGTTGGAGGAGAACAACCATGGTGCAGTCAGCCAAACATATCGTGATCCTCACCGGTGCCGGCATCTCGGCCGAATCCGGTATCAAGACCTTCCGGGCCTGTGATGGCCTGTGGGAAGAGCACATGGTGGAGGACGTGGCCACCCCTGAAGGCTATGCGCGGGATCCCGAACTGGTACAACGTTTCTACAATGCACGGCGCCATCAGTTGCAGCGCGCCGAGATCCACCCCAATCCGGCCCACTATGCATTGGCCCGTCTGGAGCGCCTGCTGCCGGGGCGCGTCACCTTGGTCACCCAGAACATCGACAACCTGCACGAGAGTGCCGGCAGCAAGAACCTCATCCACATGCACGGCGAGTTGCTCAAGGCCCGCTGCCCGGGCTCTGGTCAGGTGATCGAGTGGCGCGGGGATCTCCATCAGGAAGAGCTGTGTTCCTGCTGCCAGTTTCCCCACCCGCTGCGCCCCCATGTGGTCTGGTTCGGGGAGATGCCCCTCGGACTTGACCGCATCTACTCGGCCCTGGCTCAGTGCGATCTCTTCATCTCCATCGGGACCTCCGGGGCGGTCTACCCTGCCGCCGGATTCGTCCATGAGGCCGGCCTGAACGGTGCCCATACGGTGGAGCTCAATCTGGAGCCGAGCGAAGTGGGCAGCCAGTTTGATGAAAAACGTTATGGTCCGGCTTCCTTGCTGGTGCCCGCTTTTGTGGATGAACTCCTGCAAAGTTGCGGAGTGCATCAGCCTCTCTCCGTCGAGGGCCATAACTGGATGGAGATGCGGGGCCCCTAATTATTGATTTTTCACACAGTTGCATTGACCCACTGAAATCGCCACACTGGCTCCTAACTTCAAGATGCAGTTGGCACAACATGTCATGAACTTTCCAACGCGCGGGATGGCCTCGCTCCTGCTGGTGCTTTTCTCGTTCGGTACCCAGGCTTCCTCCTCTTCGCTATTGCAACTGATCCTGCCGGACAAGCGGGAAATCACCCTGGATGAGGCGGCGTTGGCAGCCTTGCCACAAGTAGAGTTCGAGACGGCGACGCCCTGGACCCTCGGCACTCACCGCTATCGTGGACCGACCCTGAAGAGCGTGCTGGCGCAGCAGCAGGTGGATAGTGCCAGCGCCATCGATGTTGCCGCACTCAATGGCTACCAGCAGCGGGTCGATCTCTCCCTGTTTGCCAAGGTGCCGCTGACCCTGGTGCGTTACCAGGATGACAAACCGCTCACCCGTCGCAATAAAGGGCCGCTCTGGCTGCTGGTCCCCCTCTCGGCCCATCCCGACATGGATGTGTCCGCCATCCACAACAACATGGTCTGGCAGGTGATCCGCATCGAGGTTGTCCCGTGACGCGACGACAGCGAGATAACCTGCTGCTTGCAGCCATCTTAAATGCGAAAGGGGACTCCCTCCGACGTAGGTGGGAGGGGAATTTCGCCGGGGCGTCAGCCCCGCTGGTTTTGAATGTATTGCTTGATCACCTCCAACGGTGCTCCGCCGCAAGAGCCCGCAAAGTAAGAGCGTGACCAGAGTACGGGTTTGCTGTAAGCACCTCTCAAGTCCAGAAATTCATTACGCAGTCGCCTTGATGTGACCGCCTTTAACGAGTTCACCAGTACCGATAGCTGCACCGTTGGCGCGTACTCTATCAGCATGTGAACATGATCAGCCTCTCCGTCACACTCTTTCAGTTCCGCACCAAAATCTCTGCAAACCTCTGCCGCACACTGATCGAAGGAAGCGTGATGCAGATCCCCCAATATCGGCTTTCGATACTTGGTGATAAACACCAAATGTACGTGCAAAACGTAGGCCGCATGGCGTGATTTATTAATTTTAGTGAATTGCATTCTGTCACTCAATCGGGCTTAATAGATATGGCAATAATGCTACACACTGAGCGCTAAATGCAAATTCTGAAAGCCTACAAATTC